>NZGN01000042.1:0-55549 GCA_002691045.1 Marinovum sp. | reverse complement strand
TATTATCTATCTTTTCAATAGATTTTTAAAACAAATCTAAACCTGTAGTTATTAAAAAATAATCCTTCCAAAAGGATAAAACGGACTTTTGGTCAATTGGAGCTGCGAATGCATGAAACAATATTAAATAAGCGTTACACGATTAAAGCGATACCTATTGAGGACCGTAAGCCGATCGAGCTTAGCGCAAATATGAAGCCACATCCTTTGTCCTTTATGGAACTACCTTTTGATCCGGAGTATTCACTTTACAACAATAGGATGACGCCAGAACGGCTAAATAATGTGACTGATGATGAGCAATACTGGGCAATACGTCGGAAAGTAATTTTTCGTAATACTGGAGAACTTCCGATAGAGATATCTGGACCTGATGCGGAAAAATTTGCAAACCGCGTATTCGCTCGTGACGTTAGCCGAGTAAAGGTAGGCCGTTGTTCCTACAATTTCGTACTATATCATCATGGCGGAATGATCACTGATGGTGTCATGCTTCGTTTGGCAGAGGATAAGTTTTGGATGGCACAGGCTGATGGTGAATTAATTAAATGGTACATGGCGCATGCTCACGGTTTCGACGTGACAGTTTCCGATCCAAATGTGTGGGTGACGCAGGTTCAGGGTCCCCGATCGATGGACGTGTTACGAGATGTTATTGATGGTAATTTCCCTGACCCTTGGCGCTATTTTGACATTGCAACCGTATCGATTGCGGGTGAAGAGGTCATTATTACTCGAACAGGTTTTTCCAATGAATTGGGGTGGGAGTTCTACCTCAGACCGGAAAATGATGCTCATAAAATTGGAAATCACATATGGGAAATTGGTCTAAAATACGGAATGATATTGACAGGTACACCGGTCTTTCGTGCCCGCCGCATTGAGGCTGGGTTGATGGGTACGACTGAGTTCGATAGTACAACTACACCTTTTGATGCGGGTCTTGGTCATTTTGTTCAGATGGACAAGCATGATTTCATTGGGAGGGAAGCTCTGGAAAAAGCAGATAAGCGTTCGCGTACTTTTGGTATGCGTGTGCTTGGTGGGATTGCGGAGCGCGGACGGACAATCTCGTTCGGTGATGATCTAGTCGGTATTGTCTGTTCTTCAACCTGGTCACCATATCAAGAATGTGGTGTTGCTCTGGTCCGTATGGATGATCCTGAGATGGGTCCTTCCACAGAGGTTAACGTTCTTGGTACTGATGGAAAAATTTATAGTGCCAAACTGTGCAGTCTGCCGATGTATGATCCCGAAGGAGCCATTGTCCGGGGAAAGAACACAACTATTCCAACAGGTCCTGAGCCTTGGAATGCATAATGCTAATATTTCAATATTGATAATTTAAAGCAGTAATTTTTGTGAGCTGTATTTAAATTACTTGAAACCTAGATCCTTATCTTTAAGCTCAACTTTTAGGAGAAAAAGGATTTAGAATCTGATGGTGGAAAAAAGCTCTAATCAAAAAAGTGATAAACAGAAGCTAAATATGCAGGATGTTTTGTCCATGCGTTCAAGTGGTTATTATTCACAGCGAACTGCTGGTGCAAAAAATGCTATCGACAGCGTTCTGCCTCTTATGAAAAAAGCAGTAAATAGTCTTCCTGAAACAGAGGTTTTTAGATTTGCAGATTTTGGTGCGGCAGATGGTGGAACAAGTGCAGAACTTTGGGCACAACTTATTTCAAGCCTGCGCGGTAGTGGAGATGAAAGGCATATAGAGCTCTTGTATACAGATCTACCGTCAAATGACTTTTCAACTTTGTTTAAGACAATGCAAGGTATGCATGGTGACACTTCAAATGCTTATCAGGTTCAAAATGAAAATGTTTTTGTTCATGGTTGCGGGACTGGTTTTCATCGTCAACTTATGGCTTCTGACAGTCTTAGTCTTGGGGTTTCAGCAACGGCAATGCATTATGTTTCAGAAAAACCGTGTGAGATAGAAAATCACGTTCATATGACGGGTTCTAATCCCTAGAAAGGTGCGCAATTTTCTAAGCAGGCCGCCGATGATTGGCAAAAAATTCTTCTTGCGCGAGCCGCAGAAATGAAATCCGGATCACAATTTATTGTTTTGAACTTTGGTATTGACGAAGAGGGACGATATCTAGGCAATACTGGAGGGCATTGCATGTTTGATAAATTCACGCAACATTGGCGGGCGCTTTTAACTGCTGGCAGAATTACTCAGGATGAGTTTCGTAAAGCTACCTTTGTTCAACATTATCGGACGTTAGAAGAGTTCAGAGCACCTTTTGACAATGCTAACTCTCCGGTGGCTAAAGCTGGCCTCAGGCTGGAATCTGCGACCACTCAATTAACCAAATGTCCATATCAACAGACATTTTTGGATGCAGATGGTGAGATGTCATCTAAGCAGTTTGCTGCCTCGCTTATTCCAACCATGCGGAGTTGGTCGGAAACAGTCTTTCTTTCTGCTCTTAGCAATCGAGCACCAAATGAAGCTCAGGAAATAGTAGACTCATTCTATCAGGCCTATGAAGCAGAGGTGGCTGATAACCCAGATGGTCATGCGATGGATTACATTCATATCATTATGGTAATTGAAAAAATATAATCGTTTTAATGCTTTGTGGGTATTTAATATTATATAAAAAATGGAGACAAAAGAATTCAACAAGGCTAATGGGAATCTCTTCCGCCACCAATTATGAAAGGATAACCTTATAAATAAGTTTATTACATTTGATAAAATGAGGCTACAAAAAGTTTCAAAATGATATTAAATAGAAAGATTATAATATGAATATGCGATTTTTTTGGCTTGGAGTCGGTATTGTAGGTATCTTGGGTGCTGTTGTTCCAGCTGCGCAAATGGGAACAGAAATATATTTTGATTTTCAGTTATTTATGTTGGTAGTGGGCATTGGTATTTTCTATGTAATTGGAAGTGGTGGAAAAGGCCTAAAAAGGGTTGATAACTTTGGCAAAGGGTCCTTTGCTGCGGGGTCCTTAGGTTTCTTTATTGCTCTTGCCAGTGTTCCTGGATCAGAAGGTCAAGCCCTCATTGATACCACTCAATATGCCGTATTTTCCATATGCTTAGGCACAATTATTTACCTTGTTTGTCAGGTGATAGTGAATAGGTTTGGCTCCAGCCAATGAAATACCTTCTTATACTTTTATATTCCATCTTAAGCGCTGGAGCTGTTAATGCGAATGCGAAAGCATTGTCTGTCGGTGACGTATTTACCTGCCAAATGGAAGCGTTTGTTCAGTGGGATTGGGACAAGACAGAGCTTACTGGATATCAAAAAGAGCAGTTTAGATTTAGTATCACTGAACAAAATACAGTGAAATTTGAAGAGGCAAGCTACTTCGAAAATTTGGTTCTAAACATAAGCTATATTGGTTATAAAATTTTGGCCTTAAACAGTGAGGATGGTAATATTGTCGCAAAGTTAAAGGGGAATAAATTTAGTATTGTAGCAATTTCTTATGATGCGAGCGATTTTATAACTGCTAAATGTGATCGAGTTTAATTTAATTTACTCCCCAGGTATCGCTTAATTTGTACCCTTCCGGCCATGGATCGGATGGTTCTAAAATATGTTGATGGATGCCTGTAACCCAAGCTCTGCCGCTGATCTCGGGAATAATGGCAGGGGCTTCATTGACGCGGCACTTTTCCACAATTCTTCCTTCAAATGTGGAACCAATTATCGAAATTGCTTTTACTCTTTGACCAACTTTAAGTTCCTTTCTAGCTTCAAGGACTGCCATTTTGGCTGAAAGTGCTGTGCCAGTTGGGGAGCGATCAATTTTACCAGGTTTAACAGAGACAGCTGATTTGAATGTTATGCAATCTTCAGCGAAATTTTCCATGCTACTGAATTGACAAAAGGAATAGTGTTTCCAGTCAGATATTACTGGATGGTGAAAGCCAATTTGTTCGGTCGCAGCATCTGTAATTTTCGCTCCTAAACGAGCGAGATCAGCCGCTTCGCTCGGCTCAATTGCAAACCCCAATTTCTGTGCATCCACCATTACGAAACTATCACCACCAAAAGCCGTATCGGCGGAAATAGTTCCAAAACCTTCAAGTTCCAATATTGTGTCAAGCTTAAAAGCAAAACTTGGTAAATTTTGAATGAAAATTTGTTTGGCTTTCCCGTTTTTACAAATTGCCCTCACTTTTACTAATCCACCTGGGGCTTCTAAAAAAAACTCGGTGAAAGGCTCTTTCATTTTGATAATTCCATGATCGAGCAAGACGGTTGCAACACAAATAGAATTAGATCCGGACATGGGTGGGGTGTCTTCAGGTTCCATTATTATGAAAGCAGCTGCAGCATTGGGATCTTTTGGTGGGACAAGTAGATTTACATGTCTAAAGACGCCGCCTCTTGGCTCATTCAGCATAAAATTACGCAAGACTTGGTCTTTTGCTATCCATCTACTCTGCTCCCATATTGTGTTACCAGGGGGAGGGTCTACACCTTTTACAATTACATCTCCAACTTCACCTTCAGCATGGGCACTGACAACTTCAATAGTTTTTATACTTTTCATCGAAATTTAATAACTCTAGTTTTACATCTTAAATAGTATCTTAGCCAACGATATGATTTAATTAAACACTATAGTGTTGATGCGATTAAGCTTTTCAATTTTCTAGAATTTTAAATATAGGATACATTTGATGCCTAACTTCAGTTCTACGATAACACCCCTAGGTATTCACAATGGTACATTGCGCAATCCAATTCCAGAAAATCTACTTGGTACTGCTGTTCTTGATCATACTGGCGAGTTTGAAGCAGGCAGCTATCAGAGCTTTACACTTACATACACGGCAGGACGTTTTGGGATTGATGACAGTGGTAGTATTCGGATTGTTTTTCGCTTCGCAACAGACCAGACAAACCCACAGTTCGATGCCCCTTCAGGTCCAGGCTTTACCGAAGTAGAAGCTTCCAACAATGCCGTTCTTCAGGCTCGCTTTGATCCAAAGGGAAACATTAGGCCGTGGGACCGGACCCTCCAGATAAAGGTAGTCAAAGGGTTTATGAAAGAGGGCGATACAATCAAAGTCCGCTTTGGTGTTACCGATCATGGTGGCGCTGGTATGCGCCTGCAAACTTTCTGTGAAAAACGATTTGAGTTTCGTGTTTTGGTCGATCCAATCGCGACATATAATTTTCAAACACTTCCAAAGCAGCCTACCATTTCAATCGTACCTGGCCCACCAGAAAAATGGGTTGCTGTTATTCCCTCTACAATTACTTGTGGAGAAACCTTTTCGCTAAAGATAAAGGCGGAAGATTTATGGGGTAATCCCACAAACCAAGCAGTGAAGAAAATCATACCAAAAACTAATCAGCCGATCAAAAATTTGCCGGAATTTATTAATATTAAAGAAGGTAACTTCGCCACTGTTGTCTCTGGGCTTATGGTAAACTCTACAGGGGCGCTAGAAATTAAACTCCATTCGCCCGATGGCTCACTTGTGGCTACGTGCAACCCTTCTAAGGTCTTCAATTCTTCAATTCTGAAAAATTATTGGGGTGATTTGCATGGTCAATCTGAAGAAACACTAGGTACTAACAGTGCGACTGATTATTTCGCCTTTGGCCGCGATCTCGCATTTCTGGATGCCTGTGCTCATCAAGGAAATGATTTTCAAATGACGGATACCTTTTGGAAGGATCTCAATAAGATTACAGCGCAATTTAACGAGGATGGTCAATTTATAACTCTGCCAGGCTATGAGTGGTCTGGGAATACAGCTCTGGGTGGTGATCGGAATGTTTTATTTCCACTAGAGGGTCGTACTATGCGGCGGTCATCGCATGCTCTTATTGAGGACCAAAGTGATCTTGATACTGATTGTCATACAGTGAATGAGTTATTTGAGGCGTTTTATCAAAATGAAGAATGGGATGTTATCTGTTTCGCTCATTGTGGCGGGCGATATGCAGACATTAGTATTGCGCATGATGGTCGCTTTGAAAAATCTGTCGAAGTGCATTCAGCTTGGGGCACTTTTGAGTGGCTTGTTCAGGATGCTTTTAAAAACGGATATAGGGTAGGCATCATAGGTAATTCAGACGGGCACAAAGGGCGCCCCGGAGCAAGCTATCCTGGTGCCGGTTGGTTTGGTGCTGTGGGTGGTCTGACCTGCTTTTTAATGCCAGAACTTACACGCGAAAGTTTGATAAAGTGTATCAACAGTCGCCATCATTACGCGACGACCGGTGGCCCAAGTGGGAGAATGCGGTTGAGTGTTTCAATGTCATTTGATGAAGCTGCAACTCAGTATTTAGATGACCCAATGATTTCTAAAATTTGTAACACTCAGCCATGTGCTGAGGCAATAATGGGGGACATTGTGCATCTTCCAGTTGGAAATTCACGTTTGAAAGTTAGTGTTGATGCTGCTTCGCCTGTGCGTTGTATTGATATCTTCAATGGGCTTGAACATTTAGAATGTTTTCGCCCTTATGCTGAGAGTGATCTTGGTGACCGTATTTGTGTTTTGTGGGAAGGGGCTGAGTATCGTGGCCGTTTTCGAGCTGTATCTTGGGATGGATCAGCTCATTTTAATAAAGCAAATATTTCGTCAACTTCAGCAGTAAATTTTTTTAATTGCGATAAAACAATCGATAGTCTCTCAAGTTCTGATCTGGCTTGGAAGTCGGTAACTACGGGAAACTTTGCAGGTTTTATTGCAAAGTTAAATGATAGTAGATCAGGAAGCATTGAAATTAAAACAGAATTATTCAATGAAACTGTGGCTCTGGCTGATATTGGCTACAAAGACACAGTATTTGATGCCTCAGATATTTTGCCACGTGGTATCCGATTATTCCGACTACCTAACGAAAACACTTATAACTCGGCTAGCTTAGAACGAAAATTAGAACCACATATGGGAAGAGATAATCCTTTCTATGTTCGTATTTCTTTGGAGGATGGAACTCAGGCTTGGTCGAGCCCCATTTACGTTCTTCGCGAAGTTTAGAAAAATTAAATTTTCAATAAATTAATCCATTTTCAAAACATAACAGTATAAGTTTTTGTGATTGAGCGAATAGCTAATTCGTTCTTTCCTCCCTGTTGACTAAAGCCCTCACTTTCCAGTGAGGGTTTTTTTTGCGTTATTTTTAATCACTGCAGTGATTTTACTAAGATATGTAACTGATAACGCTCGGTAAACATTGCTAAAAAATGAATTACTATCCAAAGTCTGAATATGTTCAAAGTGATTTGTGCAAAAAAATATTTTTATGTGGAGGATAAAAAATGATCGTAATGCTAACCCAAGATCTTTCTAAAGGCTTTGTTTCGTGGAAAGAAATGTATTTTGAAAATCAAGCAGCTCTAGAAGCTTTAGGCGGCAAACTTATTTTTGCTGGGCCTCATAAAGAAGACGATAACAAAATGGTAGTTTTGATAGACTTTGACTCGCCTGAGGCAATGAAAGCATTTGCGACTAATGAAGAGTTAAAAGCAAAGCGTGTGGCAGCGGGAGCTATCTTAGAGTCCAATGTTGTTACGGTGATGGGAGATGAATCTTTTACAGGCTGATCAGTTTAAAAGGTTTTTGGGTCTAATGACGTAATCTTTTTTAAGTGGCACTCAGATTATTTTGTTCTGTTGGGCGTAGAGCTTTTAAAAGAAGAACGCAGAACCTCTAATTCCTCATCTGAATAGCCCAACTCTTGAGCAATAGCCTCATTATGTTCGCCGATCTTTGGTAGATCTTTATAAAGGCTGGGCCTGGACCCGTTGTACTCAATAGGTAAGGTTGGAACCTTTGCTCGAACACCATTACTCAAGGTTACTTCGACTGTTGCTCCAGGATGATTTACATGTGGATCGTCAAACAGCTGGTCAGGTCGCATGATCGGGGCAAAAGGCAAACCAAAACTTTCAAGAATTTCCACAATTTGCGAAAGATTATGGGTTTTTAGCATTTTATGTAAACGCGGCATGAATTCATTTCGCCGTGCCACACGCTGATTATTTGTACTAAGTGCTTTATTATTTAGCAAATCCTCTAAATCAAATGCTTTGCAAAATTCACCCCATTGTTTGTCACTTACAACACCAACAAAAATTTGTTCCTTATCAGCGGTCTGGAATATATCATAAATTGCCCATGAAGCTTTTCTATCCGGCATCGGTTCTGCGGCCATACCAGTTTGAAAATACTGTACCATGTGGTTAGAGACGAGGAACATGTTACTTTCAAATAAGCCCGAGCGAACGAAAGTTCCTTTGCCAGTTTGCTGCCGTTCCAATAGTGCAGCTTGAATCGCAACAACTCCAAATAGTGCTCCCACCAAGTCATTAACCGAGGCACCAGCTCGTAACGGGCGACCTTTGGGTCCAGTCATGTAGGCTAATCCACCCATCATCTGTACGACTTCATCAAGAGCGGCGCGATTTTCATAGGGTCCACTGAGAAATCCTTTTAATGAGCAATAGATTAATTTAGTGTTAATTTCTTGGGTGGATTTATAGCCAAGTTCAAGGCGATCCATCACGCCTTTCCCGAAATTCTCTATGAGGACATCTGATTGACGGATAAGATTAATTGCAAACTTATGGCCTTCAGGAGATTTCAAATTAACAGCGACACTTCTTTTGTTGCGATTGAATGCCCCAAAGAAACCAGATCCTGATCCGGGTAGGTAGCGGGTTTTGTCTCCTTTGGGAGCGGGCTCAACTTTCACAACATCGGCACCAAGGTCCGCTAAAATAAGACCACAGCTAGGACCCAGAACCATATGGCTAAATTCTACAACTTTTATACCTTTTAACGGATAGGTCGAGCCACTCATCTGATACTCCTATAATTTCAAATTTTTGGCAAAATTTGATTTGAACTAAATTTACGATAAAATTTGTATACCGAGTGAAACTATTCTTCAGCGATAATTAATTAAGAATTTTTAAAATAAGTTATTTACTTTTTAAATTTTTCCCCTGTTCCATTCCAGTAACCAGCTTTGTAGAGTTCGGATTTGTCTGGGAATGACAGAAATTTATGGGCTTCCTGAACCCAAATATTATCAACAATATCTATTTCGTACCTTTGATCGATAGAGCCTAAAGAAATATGTCTCTGCTCCATATCTGGAACCTTTATTCCTATGATTGTTCCGCAATTAGAACAAAATTGATTTATCATTGGCCTTCCGTGTTCTGTTTTATGATCGGTGTAAGATTTAAGCGTTTCACCCGAGAAGGTAATATCGGTTTCATTAAACAAAATAAATGACCTAAATACGTTACCGCTTGTAGTTTGACACCAATTGCAATGACAATTTACTTTCCACGTGGGTTTACCTTTAATTCTATATGTGATTGTACCGCAACGGCACCCACCAGTGTAGTTGAATTGGTTGTTTGTCATATTAATTACCTAACAAAAAATGTTTTCAGCTTCTTAAAATGATTTGTTGCTAAAAATTACATAAAGTTCATTTTAAATCAAAAATTACCAGATTTTTTCCAAACCTTGCAGTAAATAGTCTTCACAAATCGCAGGTGTCACTTTCTGATAATCATCTAAATTTTGGATCTCGGGTCTTGCCTTCTTGTAAATGTCTAGAAATCTCTTAGCACCTTCCAAATCACCCAGATGAACACTTATAGCTGCTCGAAATCCGTCGTGTCTGCTATGAGAGTTGCGCTCATACACAATATTACTCCAAAACATTGCCTGTTTAGAGTTCCCCATTGCCATGTAAAGAAGCGGAAAAAAAGCTTCATAAACTCTGCTTCGTATTGGATCTAATTCTATTGCTTTTTCAATGTAGCTTTCCGCTTCTGAGAACCTCTTTTCGTTACATAATGCCAAGCCAAAGTCGAAATTCGAACCGGCATGACTCGGGTTTAAATCAAGAGCTTTTTCAGCATATTTTATTCGTTGTTGATAATCCTTCTTTAAATTGAAAGACCTACTGTAAGCACTTACAGCCTCTGGATTGTTGGGATCAATGTTAAAAGCAGCAAATGCTACCTCGTGGAACTTTTGTTCATTACTTTCTCTCTGGTTACTATACTCGTTTGTGAACATTCTATCGTAAAGACATCTGCTTTTCAGAACAAATGCGTCACAAAATTGACCATCAATTGATATAGCTTTTTCGCAAAGCTCCATAATCTCATCGATATGGATATCGCGATTATGCTCATTGAATAATGCTAAACCTTTTAAGTAATTATCCCAAGCCGAAAATGAAGAAGGTGGCTTCGATTTAACTCTTTCATGCTCTCTTCCCTTTAATGCTGGCAGGATCAATGCTGCAACTTCTTGAGATACTTCATCCTGCACTTCAAAAATATCATCTAGTGAGCGATCCCATCTTTTTGACCAAACTTGTTGTTCGTCTTTCCCATCGACAAGACTTGCAGTAATTCTTACTTTGTTGCCACTCTTTCGGATACTTCCTTCTACAATATAGTTAGCATTAAGCTCCTTCGCTATTTCTGATGTTTTGGCATCACGGCTCTTAAAACTAAAACTTGAGTTTCGAGATATTACAGGAAATGATTTCCACGAAGATAAATTACTTATGATGTCCTCGCTTACCCCATCTGCAAAATATTCTTGTTCTTCATCATTGCTCATATTTTTAAAAGGTATGACTGCAATTGTTGGGGGCTTGCCAGTATCCTGCAGTTCATCATCTTTTTTTAAATTCAGTTCTCTGCGCTGAATTCCATCAATATTAACATCAAACGCATGGACTAATGTATTTTTTACTTTTTGATTTCCTAAATCAGCGAAGTTAAAATCTACCTTTTGGCTCACAAATTCATGAACTGATTTAGATAAAGAAACGCCACCAGGTTGGCAGAATGATTCCAGCCGGGCTGCAACATTGACACCATCACCATAGAGGTTGGTTCCCTCTACGATTACCTCACCCATATTTAAACCGATTCTAAACATCATCTGATATTCTTCAGTTACTGTGTTATTGCGTTGTTTTATCAGTTTTTGAAATTCGGTTGAACAAATCAGGGCAGACACTGCGCTTTGAAATTCTGCAAGCACTGAGTCTCCTGCTGTATTAAAAATACGGCCGCCGTACTCATCAAATAATCTTGCTAATATGTCTTTGCATGCATTCAAGCTTTGCATCGTGGCATTTTCATTTTGAGCCATTAGCTTTGAAAACCCGACTGCATCAGTTACAAATATAACTGCAATTTTCCTTTCAATTGAAGCATCAGTCATTGTTTTGGAGCCTAACTCTAACTAGTTTCTTCTCTATAGATTATAATTGATAAAAATTTTTGGAAGAAAAAAATTTTTGTGAAGTAGAGAATGCCTCTGTAATGCACAAACAAGTAGCTTTCTGTACCGAAAGATACTAAGTATACGTCGGGCTTTGAGTATGGAAAAAAGATGAAAAAGAATGATAAAGTTATCATTACCTGCGCAATTACTGGTGCGATCCATACGCCAACAATGTCGCCCTATCTACCAGTTACTCCTGATGAAATAACAAAAGATGCAATTGCTGCGGCAGAAGCGGGCGCTGCCATTTTACATCTTCATGCTCGCAATCCAGAAACTGGACAACCAGATCAGTCGCCCGAAGGTTTTGCACCTTTTTTGCCGCGCATAAAACAAGGTACGAATTCGGTTATCAATATTACAACAGGCGGCAGCCCATACATGACCGTTGAAGAACGAGTAGACCCAGCAGCAAAGTTTAAACCAGAAGTTGCTTCACTTAATATGGGATCTATGAATTTTGGACTTTACCCAATGTTGAACCGGTTTAAGGAATTTAAGTTCGATTGGGAACGTGAACATTTAGAAGGCTCTCGCGATCTAGTTTTTAGAAATTCATTTAAGGATATCGAATATGTTCTAAAAACCTGTTACGGCAATGGTACGAGATTTGAATTCGAGTGTTACGATATCTCACACTTATATAATTTAGCTCATTTTGTTGACCGTGGATTAATCAAAGCTCCATTTTTTGTTCAGTCAGTTTTTGGCTTGCTCGGTGGAATAGGGCCACATCCTGAAGATGTGATGCATATGAAACGAACCGCAGATCGACTTTTTGGAAGTGATTATAGATGGTCTGTTCTAGGTGCAGGGGCAAATCAATTTCGTATTGCAGCGCAGGCAGCAGCTCTGGGTGGCAATGTTCGAGTTGGCCTAGAGGACAGTATTTGGGCAGGTAAAGGTGAGTTGGCGACATCAAATGTCGTACAAGTTTCAAAAGTCCGCCAGATTATTGAAAGTCTTGGACTAAATGTGGCAACACCTGACGAGGCGAGAGAGATCTTATCTCTCAAAGGCGGTGACCAGGTAAACTTTTAATGTGCAACGGCAAAAACTCGAAATAGCTGGGCGTAACTGAATGATTTTTTTGGTTTTATCCAAATATAAAAAGGTAATTTTTCGTGAACAGTTCAAATCCATTTGTATTTGACGGCCATAACGATGTACTTTCAAAGATTTTTAGTGAAGGTGGCGTCATTAAAGCTGCATCTTTCTATAAGGGAAGAAAGGGCGCGCTCGACTTGCAAAAGGCGCAAGCGGGTGGTTTTGGGGGAGGCTTTTTTGCGGTATATGTCCCATCACAATTTGATCTAGAATTTAGCTACCAAGAGATGGAAAAGGCTGAATATAGTCTTCCGCTTCCGGATCCTATTGAATGGAGTGAAGCGGTTGGCGTTGTTGCATCTCAAGTAACAATACTACGCGAGTTGGAGAGACTGGGTGGGCTAGTAATTTGCCGCAGCGTGTTGGATATTCGAAATGCTTTTTCAGAAGGAAAAATTGCCGCAATTTTTCATATTGAGGGAGCTGAGGCAATTGATCCAAATCTTCATATGCTTGATGTTTTGCACTCAGCAGGCCTGAGGTCTATTGGCCCAGTTTGGAGCCGTCCTACCATTTTTGGAGAAGGCGTTCCATTTAGCTTTCCCTCTAGCCCAGACATTGGCTCGGGTCTTACAGAGCGAGGCATTGCACTGGTCAAGCGCTGTAATGAGTTGAAAATAATGCTTGATTTGTCGCATCTTAATGAGGCTGGGTTTTGGGATGTTGCACATAATTCTGAAGCACCGCTGGTGGCGACGCATTCAAATGCTCATTCTATTACACCCCATTCACGCAACTTAACTAATGATCAGTTGCGCGCAATTGCAGATAGTGATGGAATGGTTGGTTTAAACTTTGCGACGGCATTTCTTCGCGAGGATGGGAAAATGTTGGCAGATGTTCCAATGGCGCAAATTTTGAAGCATTTGGATTATTTGATTGAGGTTTTGGGAGAGAATAGAGTTGGGCTCGGATCGGACTATGATGGTGCAGTTATGCCTGATCAATTATGCGACGTTTCTGGGCTTCCAAATTTAAGGCATGCAATGACAGATCATGGATATGGCGAAATTCTCATCAAAAAAATTTGTCATGAAAATTGGTTGCGTGTATTAGAAAAAACCTGGGGATCTTAGTTGGTAATGATTTTCCAATAGGTATCTTTTTTAGTAATTAAACCGTCTCTAAATTCCCAAAGGTCACACCCCAAGCAATCTAGCTTTGAGTTGTCCTCAAACGTACCTCTTACGATCCACTCACTGATAGCTTTAGTATCGTCCACGACCCAATGTTTGATTTCCTCCCAGCGCATATCTGGTATTTTTTCATAACGGGCACTCAAAACTGAACCAATTTCTTCTTTGCCATGGCACACTCGTCCGTCCGGTGAAAAGGGTCCAGAGGCCATTAGCCAGATACCGTCATCGGTAAATCGTGAGAGAATGTCAGGAACATCATGGCGATTAAACCCATCTTGTATATCATCAAGTAGTTTGATTGTGATTTTACTCATTTAATAACTCCTATTTATTTCAAATAATAATTAGTAAATCTTGAGATAACCTATAACTATATTGGACTAAAAATCTAAAGATTATTCATTCCATAAATCTGTTGAAAGATATTTTAAACCGCTATCACAAATTATTACCACAATAGTTTTTCCTGACATATCTTTAGAAAGTAATTTCAGTGCAGCTGCAACATTAGCGCCAGAAGAAAATCCACCAAATATACCCTCATGTTTTGCGAGTTCTCTAGTGGTTTTTTGTGCTTCTTCCCCTGATATTTGAATAAATCCGTCAACAGGCACACCATCAAGAAATTTCAGATTTGACATATTGTACCCACCGCCCTGAATTGGGTGGTTAGGATTTGTAAGCGTTTTTCCAGCTACGGGAGCTGCTCCTTCAGGTTCTACTACGAAACATTGTATTGCGCTGTTATGTCTTTTTAGTCCTTTGGCAATGCCTTTGTAGGTTCCTCCTGAGCCTAAGAAGTCAGCAAAGCCATCTAGTTTACCGCCGGTTGCTTCCCAAATTTCAGAAGTTGTATCGTTGTAGTGGGCAAGCCAGTTTCCATCTCTATTAAACTGATCCGCCCTAAATGCTTGTCGTTCTTTAGTTATTTTTTTTGCGACCTGGTCGACTAAATCCAGATCTCCCCCTGATACCTGACCTGGACTAGACCCAGGCAGTTGATCAACTAGCACCACTTCTGCTCCTAAGGAGCGCATCATGCGAGCTCTTTCTTCTGAATTTCCTTTAGACATCACGGCAATGAAAGGATATCCTTTTACACTACAAACGATCGCAAGCCCCGTTCCCATATTTCCAGAGGTGAGTTCAACTACTGTTTGCCCAGGAGCTAACATACCTGACTTTTCTGCTTCTTCGATAATACCTAGTGCCGCTCGATCTTTTTTTGAAAACCCAGGATTTAGATATTCTAGCTTCGCCAGAATAGTTCCTTTGACATTGTGAAATTTGATTAAGCGGTCTAAGCGCACCAAGGGAGTTTTACCAATAGCTTCAGCACTTGAGCCTAGCACTTTACTCATCAGTAGCCTCTCACCTTAAACTTTTAAGAAGAAGTCGCCCAGTCCCAATACATTTCGCGCACTTTTCTAGTTATTGGCCCCACCTGATATTGGTTGTCGTTGAAACCTATTACAGGTGTTACTTTATTCATATTTCCAGACATAAAGACTTCATCTGCATTTTCAAAATCTTTAAAAGTTAAAACTGTTTCCTGCACGCTTTGACCAACTTCTTTGAGATTAGAAATGTGTCGTGCTCGTGTGATGCCTGCCAAAAAAGTACCATTAGAAACCGGAGTAAAAACTTCTCCGTCTTTTACCATAAAAATATTAGCTGTCGCTGTTTCGGCTACGTTGCCCATTGCATCGGCAACCAGTGCATTATCAAAACCTTTTGATCGGGCTTCGACCAGCATTCGAGCGTTGTTAGGATATAAACAGCCAGCTTTCGCATTTACTACTGCATCTTCAAGCACTGGACGCCGAAATCGGGTCTCTGTTAAACGAACGGAAGTTGTTTCTGGAGCCAGTGGGATTTCTTCTAGACATATAGCAAAGCCTACAGTGTCATTTTTGGGTACAATAGCACTAATGTCTCCATCAAGAGCCCAATACATAGGTCTGATGTAAACAGCCGCGTCTGCTGGATAAAGTTTAAGACCCTCCCATACAATTTCAACCATCTCGTCTGGGCTAACAGTTGGCTCCATCATTAAAGCCTTAGCTGAATTGTTGACACGCTCGCAGTGTGCCAACAGATCAGGAGCGACACCGTTGAAATACCTTGCCCCGTCAAAAACATTGGACCCAAGCCAAGCTCCGTGATCTGCTGCATTAATAATAGCTGGATTACCCTTTTGCCAGGTTCCTTGGAAATAAGTATTTATATTTTGACCTGTTGCCATATTTGAATTTTCCCAATTGTCGTTGAAGCTTTGATGCTCTCTATCTCAAAGGTAATATTCAAATATGACCCTTGAGGCAAACCCTATGAATAAAATAAATCTATAAAAACTTATGGAATTAAAACCGACGCACCAAGTGTTGTCCCGGACTCGATAGCTTTATGAGCTTGGACTGCATCTTTTAACTCATATTCATAATTTATATTTGCGCTGATAACTCCATCTCCTATGGCTTGGAACAAATCCCTTGCTGTCCATTCAAGATCGGCACGTTTCGCCACGTAATGCATGATTGCAGGTCGCGTTATGAATAAAGAGCCTCGACGGCCTAGATCTTGAATAATATCTATTGGATCTGGTGGGCCTGAGACATGACCATAAGCGGCGCAAACTCCCATAGGGCGCAAAGAATCGAGAGAATCTTGCAGTGTGTCTTTTCCAATGGCTTCATAAACTACTGCGCACCCCTCGTCACTAGTCACTTCCCGTACAACATCGACGAAGTTTTTTTCTGATCGTACTACTGGGAAGTGGCATCCTGCTGCCTTAGCAACTTCTGCTTTTTCAGCTGTCGAAACAGTACCTATAGTGGTGGCTCCTAGTGCTTTTGCCCATTGGCAAAGTATTAAACCCATACCACCTGCAGCTGCATGCACTAAAATAGTATCTCCGGGTTTTACTACATAAGTTCTATGAAGAAGATAATGTGCTGTCATTCCTTTCATCAACAAGGAAGCAACCTGCTTGTCATCTAAATCACTTGGTAGGTGTAGCAGCTTATCTTCGGGATAGTTACGGATTTCTGAATAGCTTCCTAACGGAGGTATTCCATAGGCTACACGATCCCCAATTTTAAAATTGGTTACTCCATCTCCGGTTCCTTCGACTATTCCTACGCCTTCAAATCCAATAACAACAGGTTCCTCGGGTACAGGCCAAGGATGAGAAATTCCGGCCCTATGATAAGTATCTGCGTAGTTTACCCCTATAGCTGTATGTTTAATTCGTACCTCGCCAAAACTGGGATCTGAAAGATCCCACTCCTCCCATTGCATACAGCTAGGTGGGCCCTTCTTATGGATTACTTGTGCTTTAGACATTGGTTATAACCCCCTATTGTTGAGCTAACAATATCCGGTTTAAGTGAAAGAATAATATTAAGTTGTAATCGTCGAAAACTTTGGTTTGAAAGTCAACAAGTAAACAAAAAGTATTGTTGCAATAAAGCAGGCTAGACCTGCTAAAAGAAATGCAGGAACATATGTGCTTAATATATCTCTAGATAAGCCGGTGCCGTAAGCGGCAACAGCTGAGCCTAACTGGTGTGCACCAAAAATCCATCCAAACACAATAGGTCCGTTAATTGTTCCAAAGAATTGTCCACTGAGTTTTACTGTCGGGGGTACGGTTGCTATAAAATCAAGACCAAAGAAGATGGCCCATAGGGTCAAACTGAATACATCAAAATTACTGTAGGGAAGATAAAAGAGCGATAAACCCCTTAGCCCATAGTATAGGCCAAGTAAGGTGTAATTATTGTAGCGATCAGAGAGCCACCCAGATCCCATTGTGCCTACAAAATTGAAAAAACCCATAAGCGCTAAATAAGAAGACGCCATAAAAATACCTACGTTGTTATCGGCGCAAAATGGGATGAAGTGCTGTCCAACGATCCCCGTACTTGTAAGCCCACAAATGAAAAATGTGATTGCCAAAACCCAGAAGGCAGGGTGACTAATTGCTCCCGATAAAGCTTTAAATGCTATGGTTATAGCATTTCCAGTATTTTCCTTGGGTGGATGGTAAATTTCCTCATCTCCATATGGCGAAAGGTTAAGTTCTGATGGCCAATCTTTTCCGAGTATAAAGAATAAAGTTCCACATATTATCCCGCCAATTAATCCTGGCGCTATCGCAAACTGCCAATTGGATACCGTTGTGATCCATGCCATTAATGGCATAAAAACAAGTTGGCCGGCAGCAAAAGCAGAAGTCATTATACCAACAACCAAACCGCGCCTAGCCGAAAACCATCTTGTAGCAACTGTTGCTGAGAGGCCTAACCCAATTATTCCAGAAGCAATCCCCAGGCATAGACCTATACTCACTAGAAGATGCCATTTTTCAAAGGCTAGAACTGTGCAAAGTAGTCCTATGATTTCAAGTAAAATAACAATTAGAACTACATTGATAACTCCAATCCTTAGCATCAACGGTGCACCAATAGGGCACAGAATGGCTGTCATAAAGTACATGAGGCCGGTAGCTATGGATACATCAGAAATATCCCAACCATGCGCTTGGGTGATTGGAAGGATTAAAATTTGAGGAGAACTTGCTATGGTCGAAGTAGCAAGTGTAAATAAAAAAACGATTGCCGCCATAACCCAAGCGTAATGAATTCCAACTTTATCTAAATAATTTTTGAGTTGATTGGCTAGCACCAGTTTGCTTCCTAAAAGATAATTAGATTGAATTTTTTTGAAACGACATCGCCCTGGTTTTCAATTAGTGTGTCATTTAGTCATGCTAACACATATAGAATTTTCCAAAAGTAATATAATAATTAACGCTTCGTAACGTTTTTAATAACTAAGTAACTGGTTCAGCAAAGTTCAGTTAATCAAAATCAAGCCAAGTTGGCCCAACATTTAACTTGTCAAAGAAGCCAATTAAATCGCTTGGTTTTATCCCAAGCGTCCTATCATTTACCAATGGGTGGACATAGATTTGCTTACAGCTTTTTAGTTGTGCATCAATAAAAAGCTGAACCCCCTTTTCCGCACCATTAATCATGGAAAGTGGCGTTACTGCCCCTGGCCTCACACCAAGGTATTCCATCAACCTGTCTGCAGATCCAAAAGATAAACGACCAGTCTCTAATTTTAAGTGAAGTGTTTTGAGATCTACCTGTCTATCTTGCTCTAAAACTAAAAGAATATTTTTCTTCTTATTATCACGTAAAAAAAGGTTTTTTATATGGCCCCCTCCATTTTCTGTAGAAAGAAATTGATCTTGAACTTTTTTGGACTCCTCAACGGTTCTCAAGGGCACATGGTCTGTTCTGGTGTAGGGAATTTTCCAGATTGCGAGTAAATTCAAGATAGCGTCTGACGATGTTGGAAGGCTTTCCTGATATTTCGAAGAAGCATCTGCAATAATTTCCATTACTTACCTTTATTCTTTTTAAGAATTCAGCGCTAAATTTTGATTATATTTCAATCAAAATACTACAATGTAAACAAAGAAACTTAAGGTAATTTAAATAATGTTGGACTTTTGCATCTAAGGTTGTTCACTATAAAATAAAGGGAGATCTCATGATGACTGACGATATAAATGCGCTGTTTAAACGATTTAGTTTTTATTCAGGTTTCATACTCTTCATCTATGCAATAATGCATCTGCTTAACCACTCAATAAATATTATCTCGTTAGACTCAGCAAGCTACGTTAAGGAACATTATTTTCAGTTAATATGGAAAAGCTGGCCTGGAACTATCTTGCTTTATGGATCTCTTCTCGTTCACATTCCATTAGGTTTATTGGCAATTTTAACCAGAAAATCATTTAAAATCACAGCAAGAGAGTGGCTTCAGATTATTTTTATTATTTTAGCTACCTTTGTTTTTGTCCAACATGTAGCCTCAATGTATATCGCAACCAGAACATTTGACTCTGTATTGCCGTATTCAGCGCTCTACTCAATGGTGCTAGCAGTACCAGAGGATACAGTAGCATCGATGGTACTGTACTCCTTGATGAGCGTTTTTATATGGGTGCATGGGTGTATTGGTATGCATACAGCTCTGAAGTACAGAATGGAGGGTTATAAGAACAACATTGGGAAATTTTACACCTTATATCTTGCTGTGCCGATATTGGGAATGTTCGGTTTTTGGGCTGGGTTTAAAGAGCAAAGTTTACTGACTACATTCAATATTCAATCAGGCAATGATCAGTATCTGTTTTCTGTAATTCTAGAGACACTTCCTGCGGAAGCCTTTCCAGTGCTGCAAATGGTTGAGCCGCTTACTTTAAAATATTGGCCATTATTCTTATTACTGCTTGTATTAATAACCATAGCAAATGTTGTACGAACGAAATACTTCGGTAGAATAAAAATAACGTATCCAAATAACGTGGTTGTAAATGTCCCTAAAGGCACGACTGTGCTAGAAGCAAGTAGATCCGCTGGCATACCTCATAAATCAGTATGTGGAGGTAGAGGTAGATGCACAACTTGTAGGGTCAAAGTATCAGGCCAGAGTGTAACAGATTCAAATATGAGCGTTTACGAAAAACGAGCATTGGAAAAAGCAGGATTAGATCCGTCTATACGACTTGCTTGTCAGCTTAAGCCCCACTCTAACGTGACAATCACTCCACTTTTAAATCCTGAAAGCGAATTTGATGTTATTGGCAAATCAAGAGAGCTCTCCGGAAAAGAGCAAAACACTGTAATTCTTTTTGTTGATTTGCGGAATTTTACGAAACTTTCTGAAACTACTCTGCCGTACGATGTGGTGTATATATTGAACAGATACTATGCCACCTGCGGTCAGGCTATCGAAAATAATAGTGGGCGTTTAGATAAGTTTATAGGTGACGGTGTAATGGCTATTTTTGAAGCAGCTGAAACGGTTGAAGAAAATTGTCGAAATGCTGTGAAGGCGGCCTCTAAAATTTCTGAACAAATGAAAGTCCTTGGCAAAGAGTTAAAGGTAGAGTTTTCAGCAGATGTAAAGTGCGGTATGGGTATCCACACTGGTCAAAGTATCGTTGGGATGATGGGTTATGGCGAGGCATTTAGCCGTACTGCAATTGGTGATAATGTAAACGTTGCTAGCAGACTAGAACAAATGACCAAAGCTTATAGCTCAGAGCTGGTAATTTCTAAATTGGTAGCTGAAAAAGCAAATTTAGATATATCCAAATTCACTTCTGAAGCTGTTGAAGTGCGAGGCAGAGATCAAAAAATGGATGTCGTGTCAATTTCAGATGCTTCAAGCCTCCAGCTTTTGTGAGCGAAAAGGTTGTCCATTTACTATTAATTCGTAAAAGGACTTGCCTGCTAATTCACTCTATGTGACACAAGCATATCGAGCAAAAAAGCCTACAGGCAAACTAATGAAAAAACCCAAAACGCTTTTGCGTGATATTTTTGGATTTGATGAATTTCGTCCGGGTCAACGTGAAATTATTGATGCTGTATCCAGTAAGAAAAATGTGCTTGCTATCATGCCAACTGGGGGTGGAAAATCGTTATGTTTTCAATTGCCAGCACTCATGAGCAAAGGACTAACAGTCGTTATTTCGCCTCTTATCGCTCTTATGCGAGATCAAGTGCGGGGATTACAGGCTGCCGGTGTAGCAGCTGGAGCGCTTACGTCAGGTAATACTGAAGATGAAACAGACGCGGTTTTTTCGAAGATTTATGCTGGCAAATTAAAAATACTGTATGTAGCACCTGAACGCTTAGCCTCAAGTGCGATGCAATCAGCATTATTTCGGTTTAATGTTACTTCTTTGGTGGTAGATGAAGCTCATTGTGTTAGTCAGTGGGGTCATGATTTTCGGCCTGATTACTTGCGAATTGGCGAATTACGTAAAAGTCTCGGCGTTCCCTTGGCTGCTTTCACAGCCACTGCCGACAAAGAAACCAGACAAGAAATAATAGAGCGCCTTTTTGATGAAGTCGCGCCAAAGGTTTTTCTACATGGGTTTGACCGACCAAATATTTATTTAAGTTTTGCAGTGAAAGATAACCCCAGGCGCCAAATCTTGGAGTTTGTAAGTCATAGAAAAGGTCAACCAGGTATTATTTATTGTGGTACAAGAGCTAAAACAGAGACAATTGCTACCGCATTAAAAGAAGCTGGCCACAGTAGTTGTTATTACCATGGTGGCATGCCTGCAGAAAAGCGACGTTTAGTTGAAAGCCGGTTCGCAGTTGAAGATGGGTTGATTGTCGTTGCAACAGTCGCCTTCGGTATGGGTATCGACAAACCTGATATTCGCTGGGTTGCTCATGCAGATTTACCCAAATCAATAGAAAGTTTTTACCAAGAAATTGGAAGGGCGGGTCGCGATGGAGCACCTGCCGAAACTTACACACTTTATGGAGCGGAAGACATACGTTTAAGGCGTAGTCAAATTGATGAAGGACTTGCCTCTGTTGAAAGAAAATCTGCTGATCATGGTCGCCTGAATGCCCTTCTGGGTCTGGCAGAAGCGTTGAATTGCAGACGTACTACACTCCTTGAGTACTTTGGTGAGAATGAAGTGGAATGTGGAAACTGTGATTTATGCGAGAAGCCTCCAGATAAATTTGATGCCACACAAGCAGTTCGAAAAGCATTATCAGCAATTCTTCGAACAGATGAGTATTTTGGAGCAGGTCATTTAATCGACATTCTTTTGGGTAATGAAACAGATAGAGTTCTGAACAACGGGCATAATGCTCTGCCTACGTTCGGAGTTGGCAAAGATTCCAGCAGAGTAAAGTGGCAAGCAATATTCAGACAGATGATGGGTCATGATTTTATTCGACCTGATCCAAATCGTCATGGCGCATTACGTATAATGGAAAATGCCCTTCCAATATTACGTGATGAAGAAACTGTAACTTTGCGTAGGGATACCGTTAAAATGGCGAAGTCTAGTCCACGTATTAAAATGCTGGTTAGTGACGAAGATATGCCTTTATTTAGTGCTTTAAAGGCGAAAAGGCGAGAATTAGCTGAAACAGCAGGAGTGCCAGCTTATATCATTTTTAATGATAAGACTCTGGTTGAGATGGTTCAGAAACGTCCCACTAATTTTGACAAAATGGCACAAATTAACGGAGTTGGAGCTAAAAAACTAGAAAATTTTGGGAATGCATTTTTGGAAGTTATAATTGGAAAAACTGAACAATTGCATCCTAGCCGAAGAAAGATTGCTGGTGAGGAAGAAGGCATATTGTACGATCTTCTTTTAGAGGCGCAAAACAAACTTATTCGTGGAGAAAGAGGTTTAGACAAACCAATGAGTTGTTCAGCATCTCTACTCGTTAAAGTTGCGAAACGTAAGCCTGACAATATGGAAAAAATTTCTCAGATACTTGGTGAACGGAAAGCTGATCGTTTCGGTTCTGCTTTTCTAGATGTTTTAATCAAAGCCGGTTAATTGCAAATTTAGTTTTTTGTTTTTTTCTTCGCTTTTTCCAGGCGTTGTTTGCGCAGCTCAGCATTTTTTTGATCGTAGGCTTTCTTTTTACCCTCTAATATTTCTTTGTATGCAACTTCAGTTTTTTCATATGGCTTTAATTTTTTATTCAAAACATTTTCCTCTCAAAATAAAAAAACGCGTTTTCTACTAAAGAAAACGCGTTCTATAGAGTTTTTGGAAATTTACTTAAGCTCTATGTTGTCAGCAGACTCTCGTCCGTCTCTTCCGCTAGACATCTCAAAACTTACTTTCTGATCATCTGCTAGCTCGTCTATTCCAGAACGCTCTAAAGCACTTATGTGCACAAAAACATCTTTGCCACCTTCATCTGGGGCAATGAACCCAAAACCTTTTGTTTTGTTAAACCATTTTACTTTGCCTGTAGGCATATCTCACTCCTTGTTTTACCTCGTCCACAAAATGCAACGAGCTGGCTAATTGAGCCTAGATCGAAGACTGAACGCCACTTTAAGGAAAAACAGGTAATCGAAACAGAAATTCATAAGCATCGCGGTCTTATTTTTTTTTATGAGATAATACAAGGGATAAGTAACAAAACGTTACGTTTACAATCAGGTATAAATACTTTAATTGCCAAAAATTGTAAAAAAAATACTTTCCTATCATACGAGGAAAATGGAAATATAAATGTCTCAGGAATTCAAAGAGTTTAGTTTTGGTACACAAGTTAGAAAATCTCCTTTTTCTGACGCAGCATTGCGCTGGGGTGCTAAAGGGTTTTCGGTTTATAACCACATGTATATTCCAAGAGACTTTGGAGATCCGGTACAGAACTTTTGGAACTTGGTAAATGAAGCAATTCTTTGTGATGTTGCAGTAGAACGCCAAGTGGAAATAAAAGGTCCAGATGCTGGACGGTTTACACAGTTTCTAACTTGCCGCGATTTATCTAACTGTGAGGTTGGCCAATGCAAGTATGTTTTAATAACTGATGAAAATGGCGGTGTTATAAATGACCCAATTTTATTGAAGCTAGCTGAAGACCATTTTTGGTTGTCAATTGCTGATAGTGACGTTTTGTTATGGGCGAAAGGCGTTGCGGTAAACTCTGAAATGGACGTCGAAATTTGTGAGCCTGATGTATCGCCCTTACAATTGCAAGGACCCAACTCTAGAGAAATTTTAAGGAAAGCTTTTGGTGATGCACCTGCCGAGCTGAAGTATTATCGATTTATGGAATATGATTGGGAAGGAGTTCCTCTCGTGATCTCTAGGACTGGGTGGTCAAGTGAACTCGGGTATGAAATATTTCTGCGCGATGGAGAAAAGGGCTGCCTACTTTGGGAACACATAATGAATGCTGGTGCAACGCTAGGCCTAAAGCCGGGGCATACTTCAAGTATAAGACGCATTGAAGCTGCTATGCTATCTTACAACGCAGATATGACAATAGCTGATAATCCATATGAACTGGGCATGGACAGGCTGGTGGCATGTGATGGTAAATTTGATTTTATTGGTAAAAAAGCACTCCAAAATATAAAAACGGTAGGTGTTAAGCGTCGTTTTGTTGGTCTAGAAATTTCTGGTGATCCTTATGTGGGGTCTAATGATGAACGGTGGCCTGTTTTGCAGGATCAACAAAATGTTGGTTATGTTACTTCGGCAATATTTTCACCAAGATTGGAGAAAAACATAGCATTGGCGATGGTGTCATCTGATGCAGCTTGTTTGGGTACAGTCTTGGAAGTCAATGATGGAAAGAATATTAGAAAAAGCACTATCGTTCCAAAACCTTTTTATGACCCTAACAAAAAAATAGCTACGAGTTCATAAACACAAAAATTTTCCATAAAAAGCTTCTTGAAACCGCCTCAATCAATCACCATATAATTTTTATAAAGTTACCTACATCTCAGGATAAAACCATGAAAATGATTGCGCTCAATGGGCCGCATCACAAGAGGTATGTGGTCTATAATAAAAAAGGTAAAATTATTATTATTACCCGTAATAAGAACACTGCACGGTTATTCTTAAATAAGGCTAACACAAAGATTGCAGCTTAATTTTGATCGAGTTCATCGCTTTTAAGCCAATGTTTGATTACGGTTGAAGCTAAGCAACACTCAAAAAAATTTGTTTCAACAGATTTTTCAGTAAGGATAGACTTACATAGTAAGGATATGTTCGTTTGAACTTTCAAAACATAAATTTAGAGTTTCCTATAAAAATTTAAATGACAATTTACTGGACGGATAAAAATGATCTTGTACTGTTGTAAGCAACTGAAAGTATAAATTTTTAATTACAAGAGAAATAGCTCTACTTATTTCAAGATTAGAGGTGATTAGTAGATGACCATAACTAGGCGTAAATTTATCAAAACTTCAACTACTGGAGCATTAACTTTAGCAATTCCCAGTTTGTCGTGGTCTCAAATTGATTTGGGCTCAGCATCTATAAGCACAATAAGCGATGGAACAATCACTTTGCCTGGAAGTCTTTCTTTTGACAGCAGTATGCCATCAGATGAGCTGGATGTGATCTTAAAAGACTTTGATTTATCCAAGGATGAATTAACCAGAGAATGCAATTTGACGCTTTATGATGATGGCTCAAAGAAGGTACTATTTGATGCTGGTGCAGGAGTAGATTTTTTAAATGGTATGGGAAATCTTGTTGAAAGTTTAGAAGCAATTGACCTTTCAACTGATGAAATAACGGATGTTGTTTTTACTCATGCACACCCAGACCATATTTGGGGAGTATTGGATGATTTTGACGACCTAACTTTTCAAAACGCTAATTATCATATCGGAAGAACTGAGTGGGAATACTGGTTTGATAGCGAAACAGTCAATAATGTTCGTGAAGACCGTGTCGCTATGGCAGTTGGTGCAAAACGAAGGTTGGAAGCTCTTGAAGAAAATATAAATCTATTTGAAGGTAGTGATGAAATTATCGAAGGGATAAGAGCTTTACCAACACCTGGGCATTCACCTGGTCATATGAGTTTTGAGGTTGGCAAATCTTCGCAAAAAATAATAGTCGTAGGCGATGCGTTAAATAATCATCATGTTGCTTTCAGAAAGCCAGAGTGGATTAGCGAAGGTTTGGACCAAGATCCTAAACTAGCTGCTGATACCCGAAAAAGGCTTTTAGAAAAAATTGTATCAGAACAATCGAAAGTTGTAGGGTTCCATCTGCCTAATGGTGGAATAGGGCATGTAGAGAAATTAGGAAAAGGCTACGAGTTTATAAATAGTTAAGCTTGGATTTTAAAATCTGGACATATTTTATAAACTGACAAGGCCGATGAGAAGCTCAAGCATTATTTTATTAAGGATACTTTTTACATGATGAAACTTGTTTATTTCAAAATGAGAGCGCTAGCAGAGGCGCCACAATTATTATTGGAATACTCAGGGCTAGAATATGAATATTTGATGTCTTGGGATTATTTCGATGATGTTTGGTCTAATGTTAAGCCCCAAATTCCGTTTCAACAACTTCCCGTTATGGAGGCAGAAGATGGAACACAGATTTGTCAAAGTATCGCCATTTTGCAATACATTGAGAACAGATCTGGCCTATCAATTTCTGATCCAATTAAGGCTGCCGAAGCTATGGCAATTTTACAAAGTGCTCAAGAGTTATTTGCGCCGTTAAACCCGACCGTAAATTTTGCAACTGGAGATGATTTTGTAACAAAGCGAGATGCCATGCGAGAGGGGCTAAAGAGTAGATTTGCAGATTTAGCCAGGTGCCTTGAAAGGTATGATGGTAAATATTTCGTTGATCATACGCCCAGAGCAGCAGAATTTGCCTCTTATCATCATTTTGATTTGTCGCGACATCTTGATCCTGAGATCCTAAATTCATTTCCCCGCTTATTACAGTTTGTTGATGATATCGAAAGTATAAATAGTATCTCGTCTTACTTAGAGAACCGACCTGAACTAGTAGACGTTGGAATAGAGCCAAAGCTAATTATTGATGGCAAAGCTCAACCAACTGGAGTGCAAAAGACCTGAATAGTAAATTAGATATTTTTTAAATTATAATGAACCTGGAAAGGTATGGAAAGATATGAAACATTTTATTGCAACCCACACATGCTTTTCCGAAGAGGCAAGAAGAGCATTCATAGAAAATACAAAAGCACTTACACATAAAGAGATGATAGAGGGCACGCAAACTGCGAAAGCTAAGATGGTTGCGCATTGGATGGGCAAAGATGAATTCTTTTTTTGCCATTGGTTAGCAGAAAGTGAAGAAGCGATACATGAAGCCCTAGAGGCTCAAGGGTTGGCAGATATTATTGTGACTAATGCCAATGAAATGGTAAGATTTATATCTGCATCAGATTTAAAGGATGAGCCCGTTGGTGACCCGGATGATTTTTGAAATTAATGAATTTATTTGTTAAAATATTAATAGCAATTTTGATAATTTTGCTCCTCTATTTTGTAATAGATGCTAAATTCAAGCATATGACCCCCTAAACGGACCAGAGATGAGTAAAGACAAAAAAATAATTGAGGGTCGCGTTCTTTCTTTTGACAAGAACCCTTTCGACGAGGATTTTGATCCCTTATCATTGAAAATTCAAAGAAAACGGATCTTTGTAATTGATGGCATTATCAATAGTATTGAAGAAGCTAATTTTAGTCGTTCAGATTTTAATGATATTGAGGTTATGGACTATGGTGAGCATTTAATATCAGCAGGCTTTGTTGATGCTCATGTTCACTATCCCCAGACAGCAATTATAGCGAGCTGGGGAAAGCGCCTTATTGATTGGCTTAATGTGTACACATTCCCAGAGGAAATGAAATTTAATGATTTAAATTATGCCTCTGAAATTGCCAATCGTTATCTAAACTTTTGTCTATCTAATGGCACCACAACAGTTGCAAGTTACTGCACGATCCATCCAGAAAGTGTAAATGCTTTTTTTGATGCTGCAGCTACTCGCAACATGTGTGTAATTGCAGGAAAAACATGTATGGATCGGAATGCGCCAGAAGGCTTATGCGATACGGCAAAATCTGCATATGATGACAGTAAAATCCTTCTTGAGACTTGGCATAAAAAAGGTAGGGCACAATATGCAATAACACCAAGATTTTCACCAACCTCAACACCTGATCAGTTATCAGCGCTTGGAGCTCTATGGGCCGAGTATCCTGACTGCTTGATGCAAACGCACCTCTCAGAACAAGACGATGAGATTGATTGGGTTCGAAAATTATTTCCTAAAGCTCGAGATTATTTGGATACTTATGAAACCTTTGGATTACTGGGTGCCCGTGGCGTGTATGGCCACGCAATTCATCTAGAAACGAGAGAGATTGATCGCTTAAGTGAAGTACAGGCTTCGTTAATCCACTGTCCAACATCGAATACATTTATCGGTTCTGGTTTGTTTGACATAGCGGGTCTAACCTCCAAGTGCACTAAAGTTGGACTTGCCACTGATATCGGTGGCGGTTCCAGCTTTTCAATGCTTCGGACAATGGCTTGTACCTATGAGATCGCTCAACTGAGAGGAGTTGCGCTTCATCCAGCCCAGCTTATGTGGTTGGCCACTCAAGGGTCAGCCAAAGCTCTGCACCTGGAAGATCAGATTGGTAATCTTGCAACTGGAATGGTTGCTGATTTGGTTGTATTAGACCTTTGCTCCACACCAGCAATATCCCAGCGGAGCTTAAGAGCTAATGATATTTGGGAAGAATTATTTCCAACGATAATAATGGGTGACGACCGTGCAATTGTAGCAACTCATGTTGCGGGAGAAAAAGTATATCAAAGAGGCATAATTTAAAAATGTTAATATTCTATCTAAACGGCTCCAATATTAGATGAAAGTAGCCTCACTCCCTATTTTGCTTATGATTGGTGCCGTTTTCTGCTTCGCCTCCATGGATGCAACAGCTAAATACTTGATGAAAGAAATTGGTCCTGCTCAGACAATTTGGGCGCGTTATACGGTTCAGGCTATACTCGTAACCATCCTTATTTTGCCAAAGATGAAAGTGTATGGGAGGACAAAATACCCTAAACTTCAGTTCTTACGATCTGTAGCACTTATGATGGCAACCACTTTATTTTTCTTTGCCTTTTCTAGACTTGGATTGGCTGAAGCGTCAGCAATATTCAATATGAGTCCCGTATTAATTACGCTTGGGGCTTTTTTGTTTTTGGGAGAAAAAATTGGTCCCAAACGTCTAATTGGGATCTTTGTTTCACTATTGGGAGCCTTAATTATCATAAGGCCTGGCTTTGGCGTTTTTACAGTCTATGCTGTTTTACCACTCGGTGCTGCGATATTTTACTCAACTTACAGTTTGGCCACACGTTTTGTTGGTACAGATGAAAGCCCTTGGACATCTTTATTTTACTCGGCAATATTTGGGGCAGTGTGTTATTCCATCTACATTACTTTTAATTGGAATCCTATGTCCAATAATGCAATTTTGCTAACATTGATCATTGGACTATTTGGAACTGCTGGACACTTGTGTTTGATAAGAGCTCTCACTCTTGGTGAGGCAAGTCTTGTGGCGCCCTTTATTTATACAAATCTGCTTTTTACAACTATCTGGGGTTTGATATTGTTTAACAACTTTCCGGATTTTTGGACAATAGCCGGAGCTCTTATAATTGTTGCTGCTGGTATTTTTGTATGGGCGCGAGAGCGGGCAGCGAAATCCGTTGAAATTTAATTTTTGTAATTTGTTATTTCAGCACTCACCAAAATCAGATTGAGAGGATGTAATAGCTTTTTGGGCATCTGCTTTAGCATCAAATTTTGCTGCTACATTTTGCTGAAACTCTTTCATTGATGGAAATGCTGCGTTTAAATTTTCGTTGGTGTCAAAGTAGAAAACAGACATTCCTCGATCAGGTGATATATGAAAAGATCTCATAGCTATCAATCCTTTTGGCGGAGGTGGCATATGCGCATCAATGTAGTCATGACAGCTCTGCATTAAAGATTTATTTATGTAACGCATTGTCAAAATAGCGCAAAATTTAACATCGTTGCTCATGCAGCAGCCTCTAAAAATTTATCCCTTACCACTAAATATATTAGCAGCTGAGCAATCAACATATAAATTTACTAAAATTATCAATTAGCTGTCGATTTTTCGATTGCTTTTTTTAATTCCCGTTCAGCATTACATGGAAGCCAACAGATTTTGTCGATTTTTGCTAAGTTTGCTTTTGCTAACTCTATCTTACCCAGTTGAATAAATAGCTCGCCCTGATATTCAAGGGCTCCGGTATGTCTTGGATTAAGTGCTAAAGCTTGCTCGTAGAAGTCTCCTGCAGCAGTTAGATCACCTGACTTTCGTGCTGTAAAACCGAGCAGGTTTAATCGATCTGCTTCATCAGTGTTTAATTTTTTTAGGCTCTTGAGCATAGTATGTGCTTCAGCAAATTTTTCTAATTTGATAAGCTTATTTATCTCTTTGAAACGACTAGTGGGAGCATAGCGATCTGAGTTGTTAGACGATGAGGAATAATTACCCGAACTTGAAGAATTTGATGACGATGAAGAATCACTCATAGCTGAAACTGCCATTTCAGTACTAAAGAAAATAGTTATGATTGCGCATAAAATTTTGTTCATTGTTCAACCTCTAAAATACAAAAATATACGGTTTGTAAGGGAAACTGGATCAAATTAAGGATCTGATGCCCAGCTATAATTTTTCAAATTTTGGATAAGTTTCATGAACAATTTGGAATTTCGCGGCATCCAAATTTATTATGTACCAACCAATCACAAAATAAGTAATTTGAGCTTAATTTAGCTTAACAGTATCAACTGTTGTTTCTTTTTGATAATTAAACACACACACAGATGATTTATTATTCTCTTTGAAGTCAAAAGCGTCTCTCAGTTCTGAGACAAGAGAGCTAACCAGTCCATCGAACTTTTTTAAATTACTTATGTCATCAAAGTTTGCAGAAATGCTTACTTCACTTTCTTTACTAACAGTAATGGTCAAACTTGTCATTTCGAGTTTAACAACATGGCGGCTTAAATACTCTGTGCAGTGGCCAGCTGCTATTTTAGCTGAGGTAAATGAAGTAAACTTGTAATTAACACTTTTTGAATACATGATCACAAATCCTCGAATAAGGCATCAAAGGCTGCGGCCTGATCTGTAAAATCGATTTTTCTAGAAGCAAATGACGTGTCGTATAAGCTGAGTTTATCTAATAATTCTGCTCCACTGTCTGTAAGCTTATAATGTTCACTTACTAACTTTAATTTCTCCAGCGGCTTCAGGTCATTTGCATCCTTAACATTACCATTTCGAAACTCAATAAGTAAAATTAAATCTTGTAGTGTCAGTTCGGGATAATGCTCTTGCGCATGTTTTAAGCCTAGAAGCATTTTATGAGAATTATCTCGCTGGATATTACTTTGTCGCTGAAGATAAGCTCCCAATTTTGTTACCATGTTATCGACTGCTGATACGACTTCAGCACTTATTGCTTTTGGGGTGTCATTTCCTAAACAATAGGTTCCCAGCACAAGATTATCTGAGGTTCTAATTGGAAACCCACAATAACTACCAGTCATTTTACCTGATACAACATTTGGATGTTTTCCAAAAACTGGATGCTTTGTCACATCAAAAACAATCGTCGGTTCAAGTTCTGCCAGTATGTGTTGGCAAAAAGACTTCTCTACTGGCCAGGATCTGTCTTCATCAGACACTGGAGAGATTCCAGAAAGAACACACTGATGAGTTGAATCAATTAGTGACACCATTGTTTTAGAGTAACCTGAAAGTAACTTTCCTATTTCGCAAAAGGCATAAAATTCATCTTGTTGGTCTGTTCCGATCAGCGCGAGTGCCTCAACGAAGGCAGCTCTCTCAATTTCATTTGGTAACTTATCTGCAACTGGATACATAAAACGCATTTCACCTTTTTAATTCATATTAAAGAAATTTTGATGATTTGAAAATATTTTCAGATTACCTTTTTATTAATTGAGAAAACTAAAAATTTTTAGCTAAAATCCAGCTTCGTTTCGCCGCCGGCGGTAGCCACAACTTTTGTGTCCGTCATTTCCATTGCTGCGGCCCGCAAACCGTCCACAGCAGCTTGGGCTGTAGCAGCATCTGGCCACTGGATCATTGTTCTTGCGGTATTTTCACCCGTTTGAACAGCTTTAAAACTTAATGCGCCTACGGCTTGCATCTTGGGCCACATATTACTGCCTGTTTCTTCCATGGCGCCAATGTCAGTAAATTCCCAATCTGTAAATGTCGTAAACATATTTGCCTCCTTTTGATGAGTGTTATTAAGATTAATGAAAAATTTATAACTCTGGAAATTACCTCACGTCGAAAAAGCTTTTGAAAAAAAGTGCTTAAGAATTAGTCACCGGATTTAATTTTTCTCACGTCGCATTTGTATAAGACATTATTAAAATCTCTGTATTTTCTTAAAGCAGTTTTAGTGGATGAAAATGCAAGAAAAATTGAGCAACATAGATTCAGAAAAAGAACGTTGGAATTATAAGCCTTCAGGTAGAGTAGAGTTAAATCCAATGTTCGCTCGTCCTTTAGATATTAGGGCTATTTTCGATTGGTATGCCTCATACTGGTTTCAATTATCGACAACAACGCTGGCATTCATTCTGGCTCTTATAGCGTGGTTTGTTTTCTTTCCCTCAATATCATCTTTTGAGCGGTTGAATTGGGAATCCTATGGAACACTATATCTTCTAAACCTTATACCGCATTGTTTTTTTGCGGGGAGCATTCATTACTGGCTGTATCGTAAAAAGGGACAAGATAAGAAATTCAAGTTTGATAAACGCGATCCAGCAAAAGGCAATGGTGTTTACACGTTTCGCGATCAAGTTAAAGACAACATGTTTTGGACAATCTGCAGTGGCATTACAATTTGGTCAATTTTCCAGGCCATCGTTTTATGGGCAATGGCCAATGGTTTTGCACCCGTTTTAACTTTTTCTGAAAGTCCAATTCTATTTATCTTAGTTTTTCCTGTACTTATTGTTTGGTCCAGCTTTCATTTCTATTGGGTTCATCGATTTTTACACTGGCCGCCCGTTTATCGAATTGCTCATGCCCTTCATCATCGTAATGTAAATGTTGGGCCTTGGTCTGGTATTTCTATGCATCCTATCGAACACTTTCTGTTTTATACAAATTTTTTGGTTCACTTTATTTTGGCTTCCAGTCCACTTCATTTAATGTTTCACGGGTATATGCAATCAATTCACCCAATTTTTAGTCACTCTGGTTTTGAAAAACTTTATGTGGCTAATAAAGAACGTGCAAAAATGGGTGACTTTTTCCATCAGCTTCATCATCGTTACTTTGAGTGCAATTACGGGACAGTAGAGATGCCGTGGGATAGATGGTTTGGATCTTTTCATGATGGAACTGCCCAGGCTACTGCTGATACTAGGGCCAGGAAAAAACGGATGTACGAAAGCTAAGGGTAGATTTTCTCTTCAAAATAAATACTTCTCAAAATACATTAGTTAGCTATTCTAAATTAAACCTTTAATTTAAGGAGGCTGAGATTGCTTAAAGAACGGTTCTCACGTCATTTTTTTGTTGTTCATACGTTTGTGTCTGAAGAGGCTAGGCGGGAATACCTTACGCCACCTGAGAAACGTGAGCCACCAGAACCCAGACCAACAGAACTTCAATGGGCGGTTCAGGCTGTTGGAGAATACGCTCAATGTATGCAAACATGGGTGGGCAACGATGACTTTTTATATTGTCATTGGGTCGCAGAGAGTGAGGAAGATGTTTACAAGCAACTTCATGCTTTTGAATTAGAAGAAAAGGTTGTTAATTCCAGAGCTAGTGAAATGCATCAATTCATGTCAGCCTACAGAGCATCCGATGAAATAATGCGACAATATCCGACGGAAAGTGATAAGTGGTAAAGTATGGAAAAATTTATCCCTTATATTCTGTTGTTTATTTTTTTAATTGGGGTTCCTCTTTTTGTTCGTTTGTTTTTTCGATCATCGGCAAGTGGTGAAAAATTGAATGATAAAATGTTGAAGTGGCAACAAGATAAACTTGATGAGAAATTAAAAAGGCAAAACCAACCTTGGTCTGATAATTAAAATTTTCCATCTGACAGGCCGGTTTCGACAAAATGCTACAAATGAGTTAGTGTTAACTATTTATAAAATTGATCAAACTGGTGTATTCGTAAACGAGCTTAATATTGGATTGGTGTAATGGCTATTTTAATCTCTTCAAGTGATTTGCTGGGTATCGAATTTGCCGAAGGTATTTTTGAAACCGTTTTACTAGAAAAAGAAAAAACAGGGCAGGACAGGTTAGAAATCAAAAAAGTCGAATTTGATGAGCAAACTGATTTTAGTTTAAAAACTGAAGATAACTCATTGAGTTGGTTAATGCCGTTAAGTGATGATTTGATATATAACGGTTTCGAATTAAAGAGGCAGTCACTATTGATTTTGCCACCCAGAACATCTGTGAATTTTAAGGGTAACAAAGGAGAAAAGTTTGTTCTTTTTTCAGTTTTTAAAATAAACAGGTTCCTAAAAGATGATGAAAATTTACCTTCTGAGATTAAGTGCGTCGACTGGTCGGCGGAACCCGTTCTTTTGTCTGAATTTGACTCGCGGAAGCGGATCTATCTTGCGAGCCCAGTTTTATGGGATGGTTTAAGCTGTGTTAAAGGTGAAATGATTTATTATCCAAAAGGTGGTACCGCACCTCCGCACCATCACACCGGAGCGGAGCATTTTCAATATGTTATTGAGGGATCTGGAACTGCCTTTATAAATGGAACTTCTGAAATTGTTAGAGAAGGTGATATCATTTATAGCTTTGAAGACGAACGTCATTGGTTTGAAAATCATATTTCTGATAACTTCGTTTTTGCGGAGTTTTTTGTGCCGGGTAGTTATCAAACAATCTGGGACAATCCTGAAAAAGTTTGCACATGGTTGCCAACAGGTAAGGATATTTCGGGTCGACCTGCTGCTCGAAGCATTGCTAAGCACGTGGCAGGTCAAGGAAAAGATGTTTAGATTTTATATTAATTTCTTGAAACGATAAACATGACTTCATTACGTCTCAGAAAACCCGGAGTGCTGGGATCATTATAAAACAGGTACTTCGGTTTTGAAATTATCCTAAGCTCTCTGTATTTTAACCATTCTACCAAAATCCTTTCTTTTTCTTTTATTAACAGGCTGTTTTTGTCAGTTTTTCCAGCAAACCGGATTACAGCTGTCATTATTGGTTCTATCTTTTCTGTATATATTGTTTTGTTATTTGGCTCTGGTAAATTTTTTTTGTTGTATTTTGACGGCATTGAAAACGAGACAATCCACTCATCTTCTTTTTCGCCCAACGATTGCATGACGGGTGCAGTCATTGAAATTTTTTCGCCATCACGCCCTTTAGCGCTGATGTAATTTACAAGTGGTCTAAATCCTTGTCTCAAAGATTGATACTGACTACCTGAGACTTTTACTGATTGCAGCAACATACTTTCATAAATTCGAATTTCTATATTTCCATCTTTTTCAGAGACTTTGTAGTAAGGTGTCTCGAGAAACTTTGGCACCAGATACCAGGCAGCCATAATGCCCATAAAAGCAATAAAACTTACTATAAATATAATCTTAAAAGTAAAAATAATTACCTCATTTTTTTATTTGCTATCTTAATAGATTTGGTAGCCAAGTTGCGGTTATAGGTAAAAAGATCATCAGGATACCATAAAATATTCCAACTCCAACAAATAATGGAACCTCTTTGAAAGCACGAGAAGGATCCTCTCGTATTACACCCGCGGCTGTGTATATCCCCACGCAAACAGGGGGTGTTATCATTCCAATTCCAGCAAATGCTACGAATACAACATAGAGATGCAATAAGTTTTGATTTAATGAAACCACAATTGCAGCAAAGATTGGTACTGTTAAATAAAACACGGGAACAATTTCTATGAAAGTTCCCAGGATTAAACAAATTAGAGCCAGTGCAAACCAAAAGAAATAAATCCCAGCACCCAGATTAGTAAAGTAGGTGATTATCTTTTGTGGGAGCTGTGTGTAAGTAAGGACCACACTAAGAAAAGTTGCTGTTGCAATTATGGCAAATATGACGGCCGTGATTGCTGCGGTCTCTTTCAAGCACTTTAGCAAGCCATCAAGTGTCAGTTCTCTGTAAACCAGAAACCCCATTATAAGAGCCCACAGTCCAGCTATCGCTGCAGACTCTGACGGGGTAAGCAGTCCTGCATAGATACCACCCAAAATTATGCCTGGTGTGATTAATGCAGGTATAGCATTTTTGCCAGCAATTAGCCTTTCATAACCTGTTGCTTTTTGGCTTCCCTTTATGTCACTGCATTTAAAAAGCACAACGGCTATCATTAGAAATAAAAGAATTATGCCTGGGATCATACCAGCCGCGAATGTTTGAGACACAGGTACGTTAGTCAATGCGCTAAACAAAATTGCTGCATTCGAAGGTGGGATAAGTGCCTCTAGTAGGGCTGCCGATGCAGCCAGCGTTACGACAAAAGGTTTTGGATAACCTTGCTCAATCATTTTAGGCATCATTATTGTGCCTACTGCAGTAATTGCTGCGAGAATTGATCCACAAAATGCAGCGAAAAAGCCCATAGAAATTACCATGGCTATACCTAGCCCCCCGGGCCAGTGTCCAACTAACGTTGTGGCAAAGTGTACCAAACGTGTTGCGGCTCCTCCTCGAAGCATGGCTGACCCTGCGAAGATGAAAAGTGGGACGGCTATAAGAACATGTTTGGTCAAAGCCCCAAAGGAAACTTGTATCAATACAGACCAAGGTAAATTCAGTCCAACTATTGCAGCTAAAGAGCTTCCAATTCCAAAGACCAAAAAAATTGGAACAGAAATACATAAGAGAAAAAGCGATAATATGAAGGCAAAAAGGTACATTAACTTTTTTCTTTGTCTGGCTCTCTTGCTTCAAGAAAAGATTGGATGGTCATTTCAATCGAAAACAGCGCCAGAATAACGAAACCGACTGGAAAAGATAAGTACATCCACCAGATAGGGATATCTAATTCGAGCTCCATCATTTGGCCCAAGCGATAATATAGCATTGTGGCGTCATATCCTGCTTTAAAGAAAACTAACGACGCTAGAAAAGCAGTCATATTCATCGCGACTTTAATGTATAGAATAACATTTGACGGTACTACAGAAGAAATAAAATCAACTTGAATATGGTTTCCCTCTTTTAAGAGTGGACCCAAAAGCGGAAACACAAGCCAGCAGACTAGAATTGGAGGTAATTCAATTAACCAGTCGTAGCCTGTTCCGGATATATATCTGGTAATGGCGCTTAGACTCAACGCCATTACCATTATTGCTACTATCGACATAGCTAATGAATAAGAAAGTTTTGACAAAATAGTATTAAGCTTAGTCAAAACCCACATATATTTATCCTTAGCTGTATTCTTTGAGCTTCATCTATTTTGCAAATGCCTCAGCGGCTAGCAGAACTTCTTGGTCAAACATATCCGCCATTGCCGGCATGACTTTTTCGGTCATCATAGCATCAAATCTACTTTTTTCGCTGCCACTAAGTTCGGTAATTATTCCTCCTTGTTCAGCAAACTTTTTCAAAGTATTTTCTCCAGCATCCAGAATAGTATTTGTTGCTAGCGCACCGACTTCTGCACCAACTTCCATTACCAGATCTCGTAGGTCCGCTGGTAGAGAATCAAACCAATCTTGGTTTGCCATGATGTAAGCGTCTGCAAAGTATTGATAAGGTTTTTGTGCATATTTTAGGTACTCCCACCAACTATAGGCTTCAATAGAACCTGGAGGGCTATTAATCGTATCGATCATTCCTGTCTGCAAAGCTGTATAAACTTCCCCAGTGGGCAATGATACAGTATTTGCTTCTAGAGCATCCCACATGGGCCGTTCACTTTTAAGAAGTGCTCGGGCTTTCAGGCCTTTCATAACATCTATTCCAGTAAGTTCCCGCTCACTTGAAAATGTCATTACAGGACCAACCGGGTTATACATTATTAATTTTGAATTACTTTTCTTTGTCAAATCATCCCAAACAGCTTTTCCTGCTTCAGAATCTTTAAAGAAGCTTCGTTGTTGTTCATATGATGAAAACAAGCCAGGATATGAAGCAACATTGAAATTCTTGTTGATAGGAGGAAAGCTAACCACTCCCACGACCCCACCTAATTCAACGGCTCCTGAGGTGATCGCTCCCATTACTTCTCGGATACCAAAAAGTTGTTTTGAGGGATAAAACTCAATTGTCAGTCGACCATTAGATCTTTTGGTTACTTCGTCTGCAAATATCTGTGAATGGATTGCACTTTGGTGTTTAGGGCTCCAATGCCCTGACATTCTCGCAACTAAATTTTCAGCATAGGCCACTGAAGCAAACAGTGACATTATTAGTGAAAAAGTTGTAGCAAAAGAAATTCCAGAACGGCGTATCTTTGCTTTTTCAAGTATATTAATTAGCACTTTTTTATACTCCCTGATGTTTATTTTCGAGATCGTTATTATAAATTCGACTCTAATTTAAACGTTAGCCGCGTTTTTAAATTTTGATACAATTTTTTTTTAATCTCTGATTTGGACGTTGGGTAAAAACTTGTGGATAACAAGCGTTTATTTCTAAATTTTTTCTAAAAAATGTTTGTCAGTTTAGAATAACCATGGCTTTCTAGTCAGCTAACAACTTTTTAGTTAAAGAGTTATAAAACAATAAAATTGGAGAAAGATTTGATGGATGAGCTACCATTTCTAGTAGTGTTGATAAGAAAGATTAGAACAGCAGTTATTTGGATAGTTGCTGCAATTTTAGCATTACTTTTAATCGTAGATTATATGGAAAATGAAGAAGTTGCTTCGATTTTAACATCCGTGCTGATATTTCTTTTTATTGTTATAATTTTGAACTTTTTGTTTAAAAAATTTTTTCCACGAAGCAGCAAAAATAAGGAATAAATATGAATAAAAAAATTACTCACGAAATTAAAATCCAAAAGTCAGGTTTAATCGCCTTATACGCCATTCTAGTTGTTTTATCGCTAAATTTAGTTTCACCCTTTTTTAAGGTTGGTACAGCCTCTGCATTTTCAAATGAAGTTCACAAAATTGCTATTTGTCATCCTGTTCATTTTACAAGATGTGCAGAAATAAGAGATGGTGTTTTAATGGCTGGTTTCTATAATTAGTTTGTTTAACAGAGATGAGGCCTTAAATAATTATCTGCGGTACCGCGGTACGCTAGACGGTTTGGCCTCCTTCACTGTTGTCTCTCTCCAAATTATATAAAGCCCTGATCCTAAAATTAATGCTATTCCGAAAATAGTTACTTTATCGGGCCAATCGTCGAATATTACGATGCCCCAAAAGATTGCTATGGGAAGTGCAATATACTCAAATGGGGCGACAACTGCGGCCTGGCTAATTCGATAGGCTTGAGAAATGAAGAAACCACCAAAAGCACTACCGGCTCCAATTAAAAAGAGGATAAAATAGTGTTCACTAATGGGCCAAGACCAAGATCTAAAAAGGAATTGGAGAGAAGGATCATTACTTCCAGAATATTTACCATCACCTATAATTAATCCAAGCAACAAACAGATGATGACAAAGGTTATCTGGATATAAAAAGACATTGCTGCAGCAGACTCAGTCTTTCCAATATAGCGGGTTAGCATATGTAAAGTAGCATATCCAAACGCTGCCATTAACGGCATTAATGAGGCGATTTGAAAAGTTTCGGAACCAGGTCTTAGTATTACTATGACGCCGACTAATCCTACCCCAACTGCAGCCCACCTGCGTGGTCCAACAGCCTCCTTCAAAAATATAACGGAAAATACTGTTATTAGTAATGGGCTAATAAAGAATATTGCTACTCCTTCGGCTAGTGGTAATGCGGCTAATCCCAAAAAGAATGTTATATTTGCGAAGACGACACAGAAGCCTCTTAGAAAATGGAGGCCTAGTCGATTAGTGTAAAGAGATTGGAGCCCTCCTGAAAAAGGAACTATAATTAAAAATAAAACTATTAGCCCAACTAGAGAGCGGACTAGAATTACTAAATGTAGGGCGTAATCGCCGCTTAGAAATTTGATTGCCACATCATTAATTGAAAAACAAAATACAGCAATTATGGCACTTATAGACCCAAAAAATGCTGTATTTCCATGAATGAATGATTTCATAGGGATCAGTAGTCAGCTTCTACTTAAAAAAATCTGTTTCTGTTGCGACACTAATTTTAAAAACCACTACATTTATTGCCGTTTTAGGTCGATTGGTTTTTTTGATAAATAGGAAAGAGTAATCGCATAGGCAACTTACAAACATTTACAGCACTTTTATTGATATTTCTCTCTTTTCAATGTTGACTAATTCTGCTCTATGAAACTCGCAGGTTGGTATGGTTATCACTGTCCGCCTTCTTCCAATGCAGCACAAATTGTCAAATAGGGCATATCGTTGAGAGACTATTTTGAAACCCAACCTAAGAGGGCCGTATTTGCGAGTTTTTTCTTATATGCTTTTAGCCTTGGAACTCTGTTTCCACGTTTGGGAGATCTTCAGACTATTATGGGCATAGATAAGGCAACACTTGGTTTTGCTTTAATAGGCTTACCTTTTGGAGTTCAGCTAACACTGTTATTTGCCGATAGAATAGTTCGTAAAATTAACTTCAGATATATTTTGATCATAGGAATCCCACTGCTAAGTATTTCCCAGTGCTTTGCTGCACTCTCGCAAAGCCCATATACGTTTGCGGGAATTTTGATTATGGGTGGCGCAGCCATTGCAGTAATTGAAGTCGCAGTAAATTTGGAGGCTGATCGCATTGAGGCTCATAGTGGTCATCGTATAATGAACCGTTCTCATGCACATTGGAGCTTTGGTTTTTTTGGTGCTGGAATTACCGGTGCTGGCTTTTCACAGATAGCTATTTCGCCATTTTTGAATTTTCTTCTGATTACTGTTTTTGTCAGTTTAATTACATTATTACTTTTTAAAAATTATGAACCAGCGAAACCTCGTAGGGAAGGTGTTGTCAGTCAAAATAAAGGTTTTGTATGGCCCTCGCGGGGAATTTTTATGCTAGTGTTTTTTTCTCTTTCAGCAATGCTTGTTGAAGGAGCAAGTATTGACTGGTCAGTAATTTTTATGCGGGATATTTTTAATACTGTGCCTATATTAGGTGGTCTGTCTCTTGCGCTAGCTGCTATTGCTCAAGGAATTGTGCGCTATTTTGCGGATCAATTTGTTGATAGATATGGTCCAGAAAAAGTCTCTCTTTATAGTCTTACTGCTATGGTTGTAGGAGTGGGTTGTGTTGTATTCGCGCCTGAACCTATTACCGCTCTTCTGGGTTTTCTTTTGATGGGTGGTGGAAGTGCTGTAATCTTTCCACTAGCAATGTCAGCCGCTGCTCAAAGAAGTGAAAAGACCCCCGAGGAAAATGTTGCATCTTTAGCTCAATTCGTTTTTGTAATCTTCCTTTTGGCACCACCAATTTTAGGATTTATAGGTGAGCACTTGGGCTTGCGTTGGTCTTTTGCATTGTGTTTCCCATTGTTAATCATTAGCTATTTTACGGTCTCATCTTTAAATTCGAAAAACTAATTATTGAATACTAATCACTTATTGGAGCACCGCCTGCTTCAATCATTTTTTGGGTTAAACTTTCTATTCTCCCTGCTCGTTCAAAAGTTTCGGTAGGAGGCTTAAAGTCTCCAAGAATAGCCTGCCAGATTTGAGTTGCACGGTCTTGAGAAGGAATGGCACCATTTTTTTCCCAAGTTCCGTAATTTGATAGATCTGCAACTAATGGTTCATAAAATTCAGTTCCATATCTTGCCATTGTTTGTTTTGTTTCAAAGAAATGACCTCCTGGTAAAACCTCTTTGATTGGGTCTAAGGAAACAGCTTCAGATGTTTGATCAACTCCTCTTGATAGATGCCCGAAGACTTGGAGTACCTCTAAATCGTTGATAAATTTTTCATAACCAAATGTTAAACCGCCTTCTAGCCACCCTGCTGAATGAAGAGTCAAAGTAGTTTGGGCCATTGCTGTTGCCATTAGCCCTAGGGTATTTTCCTCTGATGCTTGCATATCATGAGTATTTGATGCTGAACCTGCAGCAGACCTCCAAGGCAGACCTAAAAGACGCGCTAATTGTCCAGTGCCGAGCGTCATTTGCATGTGCGTTGGTGTTCCAAAGGCTGGCGCTCCTGATCGCATATCTACATTTGATCCAAACCCTCCATACATCACAGGAGCACCAGGTTTAGCAACTTGAGATAAAGTTAAACCCGCCAATACCTCGGAATGTTGTAATGTTAATGCTCCGACAACAGTTATTGGCGCCATTGCACCAGCAAGACAAAATGGCGTTATAATAGAAAGTTGACCTGCACGTGCAAAATCTATCAATCCTAAAGCCATTGGGATATCAATTAGACGAGGTGAATTGGTATTTATCACTGTTGAGCAATATGGCGATAATTGAAAATCTGTATTGCTAAGTTGTAAAGCTTCTTTAATGAGCTCAAATGTTTGTTCTGTTTGTGCTCTGCCTCGAGCATAAACGGCTAAAGGCTTATCTGCATTTTCTAACTGTGTGTTTAGTATTGTATAATGGCGATATTGAATTGGAATGTCTTGAGGTTCTGGAGCAGGGCTTAGTTTGTGAATGATGTCAAAACTTTGCTGTAATTGAATTGCATCACGGAAACTTTCTTTGCACCCTGGACGGCGACCTCTAACTCTATCATGTGCGTTGGGGCATCCTCCTGAGGATGCAAATAATTGCCTTCCAAGATAAATATCTAGGTCATTTTCTGGGTTTGGCGCTCTAAGTGGGTATCTCTTCGGTGCCTTTTTAATGGCATTAAGTACAAGTTCTTTAGGAATAAATACCAGACCATCATTATTGACGGTTGCACCCTCTTTTTTGAGTAAATCTACTGCTTCTGGAAGAAGAATTGAAATTCCTATCCCCTCTAGAAGGTTTAGTGCATTTTCATGGATTTGGTTGATGCAATCTTCACTAAGAATATTTTGAGGAGAAAATGGATGTATTAAATTTTTATAATTAATTTTTTTATTTCGATTTCTATTTACGCTTCTCCTGACCATGTTAATCTCCTTAAATTAAGAATGACATGGATGTTGTAGTGATCTTTTCTATTTGCGACTTCAGTTAAGAACAACTAGCTCCACCAAGCACACAAAATTTTGCACAATGTGGGTGATTTAAGTACACTCGATTCTCGCTGGTTTTGAGATTATCACCCAATTCAAATTCTTTTTCGTAGGGTAGGAGCGTGCAAGCTACGACTTTCGGCTTTTTCTCACCCTTACGGTGTACAACCATTCGGGAATTTGAGCACATTATCGAATTTGGATTTTTTCCTAAAATATTCCAGCATTGTGTTGTTATTTCAGGAACTTCAATATTCTGTTCATCCATTTCTGGGAACAAAATGGTTTGATTTTTGTCGTGCGCATCAATTTTAAAATTATAATCATTGAAAAGTTTTTCATAACCTTTTCTTGATACTTCTTCCTCAATGTTCCAAATGTTGCGGCCGGCAACGGAGGTCTTAATACCTTCCTGTATCAACCATTTTACTCCCTCTAGTGTCTTTGAGAAGCTCCCTCTGCCGCGAACCTCATCATGTTTTTCCATTTTATAATGATCTATAGAGACTCTTAGTTTTAGATTGTTTCCATACATTTTATGGAGCTGTATTAGGCCTTTTTTTACTTCTGGACGTTGCATAGGTTGCATTGCGTTAGTGAGTATTAAGACTCTGTAATTCTCTTTAAGTGCTCTTTCAGTCATTATTAAAATGTCTTTGTTTAAAAACGGCTCACCACCAGTAAAGCCAATTTCTTTTATTGGCCAATTTAACGACTTAATCTCTTCCAGGTACTTGATAAAAAATTTATCTTGAAAATAGATCAGGTCATCATTTTTTGGTGATGAGAAAATATAACAATTATTACAGGTGATATTACATAGGGTTCCAGTATTAATCCAAAGAGTTTTGGGGTTGATAAGTGCGACGCTCGCCCTGTTTTCCTTGGATGCTGTCAGATATTTATTCTTAAATTTTTCCACCAATTTGTTTTCGATCTTATTGTAGGCCTGCGACATTATTCATTGAAGTTGCTGAATGATCAATAAACTTACTTACTTTTAGCGAAAGGTATCGTCTTTCGGGGTAAATTGCGTAGATGCACCACTAGAGTTATTTCTGTTGGGACCTATATAGATTATAAATAGCTTCCTTTGCGGGCTAACTTGAACTAAAGAAATTGTAAAATCAAAAAAGGTTTAGATTTAAGGAACTTTGTATGTCTATTCGACCAATAAACTTTAGCAGTCAGGCAAGGCCTGCAATGGAAGGAGCAGGTGTCCACCTTCACCGTGTATTTGGCTTTGGCGAAACAGAACCTTTTGATCCTTTTTTAATGATGGATGACTTTCGCAATGATGATCCCAGCAAATATGTCAAAGGCTTTCCATGGCATCCGCATCGAGGCATTGAAACCATTACTTATGTGCTAAAAGGTAATGTTCAGCATAGTGACTCACTTGGAAATAATGGAACATTGAGTGATGGGGATGTGCAATGGATGACAGCTGGCTCGGGTATAATACACCAGGAAATGCCTTCTGGAAACGAACAAGGTCAGATGCACGGATTCCAACTTTGGGCAAATTTACCAAAAAATCAAAAAATGTGTACACCGCGATATCTTGATATCCGCTCAAATGAAATAAGCACTCTTACGGATGATGATGGAACTCATATTCGAGTGATAGCAGGCGATTATCGTGGATATAAGGGTCTGGTAGATGGAATAGATACAGACCCATCGTATTTAGATATCACGCTGATGCCAAACGTTAAAAAGAGGTTTCCCTTTGATACACGTCGACAAGGTTTTGCCTATATTTTTGAGGGTTCAGCTAATTTTGGAAACTCATCAGCTCCATTTGGAGTTAATGTTGAAAAAGAGTTTAAAGGTCAGGAGATGAAAATAAGGGATCAGTCTGGCAATAGAACTTTAGTTGTTTTTGGTGATGGAGACGAGATTGAGGTTACTGCAGGTGAGCATGGTGTTCGCTTTCTTTTGGTCTCTGGTGCTCCTTTGCGGGAGCCTGTTGCATGGCATGGGCCCATTGTGATGAATACGAGAGCAGAGCTTCAAAAGGCTTTTCAGGAACTTAATTCCGGTGAATTCGTCAAAACTGGTGCTGAATGGAAATTTGGGTCCTAAAAGCGGTCGCTTAGCAAACAGCCTTTTAAACTTATTCTACAAGCTTTACAAAAGTTTGCGTTTCAATTTTTGCGCCAGCTTCTTCTCGCAACTTTATCATTTCGGGTTTATCGACCGTTGACATCATTTTTTCCATTGATTCAACTTCCATACAAACCCAAACTTTATCTTTGTTTCCTTCCTCATGCCCATAAGCTAGTACATTTATACCGTGTTCCTGTCTAAAACCTTCATTTGCAAGAAACATTCCCCTCCAGTGTTCATATCCTTTTGCTAACTCGACTGATGATATAATTTTCATTTTAAACTCCTTCACTTGCTAGGTTAAGTAGAAAAGGCAATTGCAACTCTGTCAAAGCTTACGCAACGGTAAAATTTACTTTTAGCTTTTAAGGGCTGCCTTTGAAAGGCCAATAAGGGTGATGTCGTTGGTAACTTGGTAGCTTAGTATCTAGGCAGGTCTACAAGGTTAACCGAGTTACCACCGGGCGTTTCAATTTACTGCCGCACAAAAGTAAGTTTGAAAGCATTTATAATTTGATCTATATTTTCTTCATCATTCCATGAATGAATTCTGCGCATTCTTCGGGCTCAGTAAGTGGAAGCATGTGACCCTTATTTGGTAAAATTTTTAATTCTGCACCGGTTAATTCAGAAAATTTCTCCCCGTGAAGTTTAGCGTCAAGAATTTCATCATCTTCGCCAAAAAGAACTCCAATAGGAAGCTTCAATTCCTTTTCTCGTCCAACGACTGATGGCGCAGAAGACATTGCAAATATAAGATCCTCTGATGTTTTGATAAAAGACTTGGAGGAAAGTGCAAAATCTCCACCACCTTTTACAGCAAAATTATCACAGACAGGTTCTGGGGCAAAAGCTGTTTTAAATGATTTTTCACGGGTAAGTATCCCGATCAAAGAAGAAAGAGTATAAGCTAAAATTAACCTTAACCATTTATTAGAAATATTCAAAAATCTAAAAATATCTGGTATGTCGTCGATCATTTGGGTGGCTGGACAAATTAGAGCCAGACCTGAAATTTTAGTTTTGTGTTCTAACGCTAAAGTTAAAGCAATCGCACCCCCTAGAGAATGTCCAACTATTAAAGGTTTTTCAATTTTCTCTTTTTTAATAAATTCAGATATTATCCTTGCTTGTTCATTTAAAGTTGCGCTTTCTGGCCTGGATCTTTTTGACCAACCACAACCCGCTCTATCAATAGCAATAACGCGAAAGTCTTGGTTAAGTTTGTCTGTTAAAGCATAGGTAAAATTCCTTAAATTTCCTGCGAGACCGTGTAACATTATAATTGGTCTCCCATGTCCGGTTTCGTACCAATGGATTTCAGCATCTTTCAGAGTGGTAATTTTTCCAAATTTTGGAATGGAACATTTTATTTTTTGGCTGATGAGAACTGTAACTATTGCACTCAAGGCAATCAAAAAAATTAATGAAATACAAAAATATGCAAACAAGTTGACCATTTTAAAATTTCCTCAACATTAATTTGGCAACCGAGTAATAATCTTTGATTATTATTTCGAGCTTACTTTACTTTCTTCATTGTTTTTCTCAAATATATAGATAGCAGTTAGAACAATGAAAAAACCTATCCATTCAGTTAGTGATAATAACTGACCTAGTAAAAAAATAGCAAGAAGCGCAGCAAAGATAGGCTCAACACATGCCAACATTGATGATCTTGTTGCGCCAATTATGCTGGCGCCCTTGAAAAACAGCACCCAGCTTAAAATATAAAAAACTCCATTAGCAAAAATAGCTAGATATCCATAATCTGTGCTTGGTAAATTGATAGTAAATCCTAAGGGAAGAACATAACCAGTAAATAAAAATATCATACCAATTAAGCTAAGATAAAAGTTAAAAGTGGTTGCACCAATTTGTTCTGATAAGTCTGAGGCTGTAACTATAAAGGCAATGAAAAAAAGAAGCCCTATAAAACTAATAAATAGCCCATAGCTATTTAAAACTTGTTTATCAGAACTAAGCATCAAGTAGAGTCCTAATATCAGCACAGCTATGCTTGACCATTGCGTAATTGAAATATTACTTTTCCCTCTGGCATATGAAACGAATGCGACGCCAAGAGGAAAACAGTATAAAATTAACATTACTATACCCACGTCCAAGTAATCAACAGCGTGGTAGGTCAATGTTATAAGTATGCAGGCGCAGATGCTTGAGAAGATAACGTGAGGAATCCTGTCAACAGGTATAAGTAATTTGCCTCTTATAAAAATTATGAATAAAAATAAAATTAATCCGCCAATTGCATATCTTGAGAAAACTAAGAAAAAGAGAGATGAACCATCATCTAGAGCTATTTTTGCTGAGTTCGGTACGAACGCGAAAAAGAAGGATGACAATAAGACAATAAAAATACCGGTTTTCATAATTACTAAATACTAGAGTTATTTAAATTCAGCTTGTGCTAACCGACCGGCGTGCTCTCTAATTGGAAGATGAATAACCGTAGCTAGTAATCCAAGTAGGATGGCAGCAATCCACATTGCTTCGTAATTCCCTGAAACGTCATACAATCTGCCACCGAGCCAAGCGCCTAAAAAGCCACCAACCTGATGACTAAAGAAGACTAGGCCAGCCAAAGTTGATAAAAACTTCAAACCTTGTGTTTGCGCAATCAAACTCGTTGTTAAAGGTACCGTAGATAACCATAAAATGCCCATAGCAGCAGAAAAAATTAGGACACTCATCCCACTCAGGGGGGTAAAAATGAAAATAGCAATAACGGCGGCTCTACTTGCATATATTCCTGCCAGTAATTTTGGTTTTGAATATATCTGTCCCGACCAGCCAGACAGAAAAGACCCGGCAATGTTAAAAAGTCCAATTAATGCGAGTGACCAGGCCCCAACTATAGGTGCAAGACCTTCATCTGTGATGTAAGCTGGAAGGTGAGTTTGAATAAATTGAACGTGAAAACCGCAGACAAAAAAACCAAAGAAAAGTAGAGTGTAAGACCGATCAGAGAATGCAATTTTTATGGCCTGTATCGTGTTTACGTTTTCTTTAATCGAGTTTGGCTTTCCTGAAGCACGAGAGATAAAAAAGAGGAGCGGTAAAATTAATAAAAAGGATGAAGCTACTAAAAATATGGCTGATCCCCACCCAATGGAACCAATTAGAATAGTTGCAATTGGAGCTCCGGCAAACATTCCTGCAGATGCAGCAGCCGTTCCTAGACCCATGATAAAGCTTCTCTGTTTTGCCTCTACAACTTTACCAAGTGCCACAATAACAACTGGAAATGAACATGCACCTGTTCCTATTCCAACAATGAACCCAGTTAGAACAAACAAGGTTTCATCAAACAAAACGCCGCGCAAGGCGAAACCTAACGCTGCAAATATAGCACCAAAAGCCAATACTCGAGTGGATCCATGTTTATCAGCGTATGCTCCCGCGAGAGGTTGAGTAACACCCCACATTAGCGCCTGAATAGCTAAAGAAAGCGAGAAAACTTCTCGTCCCCATCCGAGGTCGGCTGACATAGGCCGCAAAAAAACACTGAATGAAGCAGAAAATCCAAAACTCACAAACGAAACAGCACAACCAGCGATAATGGCGTAAAATATCGCTGGTTCGAAAGATTTTTTAATGTCAGCCATTATTATGCAGCCATTTTTTAAGAATTTATTTCATAATTATGCGTAAAGGATATCACCCATATTAAATAAAAGAATTGTGTAAAGTGCCAAGAATGCTAATGGAGCTACATAACCTTCTGCTGTTGGTTTAACCCCTTCAATTTCGGCCCATTCACTATTTAAAGTTCTATATCCTGTCACTGCTGCAATAAGGGCTTGCGTCCAACCATAGGCCACAAAAGCCCAAGCACCTGATGGACCTGTGAAAAGTAATACAATTGAAATTACAGCACCTGCGGCAACTTGTGAGCCTGCAAATCTAGTTATGAATATTCCTTGGTCACCAAATCCATACTGGTCATTAAATGCTTTTGTTTGAAAAAGACATCGATAGCTATAGTAAACAGCACCAAGTGTAAGTACGATCCAGATGATCAAGTTTAACGATCCACCAAAATTTTCTACCATTTTATTCTCCTTTAATATTTATAAATTTATGCACTCTCGATCGGAGTTGCCCCTGTTTCCACTCTTATAACTTTACCATCTTTTAATTTGTTTACTACCATAACTGCCTCTGATGTGCCGTCTGGAAAATTCATCATTGAGTGAGTCACTAAGATTTCCTCGTTTTCGTAGATACAACGCTGGTTTTTTATTTCCAATTGGTCGCTTTGCATCATAGCTGTCACCATAGGAGTCCATTCGTCTTTACTCATCTCTGCCCCGGTTTGGTGCCGAACAAAAACAAAATCATCATGAATGCAATCTAGCCAAGCTTCCACATCTCGATTATCTGACGCTGTGTTCATTTTTTCGTATAGTGACATTTTTTTCTCCTTAAATTTACTTGATAGATTTATAAATCTTACTTGATAGGTTTATAAGAATGCAATGTAACAGCATTTTTGTTGGCGATTTCGAAAAACTTTGTGAACGTTACGTAAATGAAAAATGGGTGACTATATAACGTTAGAAGAGCTTAATAATTAGGCAGAAAATTTGCCAATAAGGTATAAAGTTGTACGTTATTATTAGTTAGTACTCGTGAGCAGGAATATCACCTATTTTGAGCATTTTTTTTGTAAGAAGTAATTTCATGCGAGTAAATATTTCGTCAAAGTTTTGATCGTTTGCTAGATTAAAAAGTTCTAGTGGATCGTTTTGGCAATCAAAAAGCTCCCACTCTTTATCTTCTCCACCATGATTTGTTCCAGGAAGGTCATAGCCATCATTATACCAATAAATTATTTTGTAACGTTGGTCCCTCAACCCATAATGTGCATAGGCATTATGATCGGGATCTTTGTGCATCCAATATCTTTGATATGCAGTCTGTTCCCAATTGTCTGGAGTTTGTTCCTCTAAAATTGGTCGGATACTAGTTCCTTGCATATAATTGGGAATATTTATTCCAGCATAATCTAAAAAAGTGGGGGCAAAATCTACGTTGCAACACATATCATTATTAATTTGCCCTGCTTTAACTGAACTTGGATACCTTAAAAGGAATGGCATCTGAAAGCTTTCTTCATAAATAAACCTCTTATCAAACCAGCCATGTTCACCTAAGAAAAATCCCTGATCGGAAGTGTAAATTACAATAGTATCTTTAGCTAAATTACCGTCATCCAAATAATCGAGTATTGTCCCCACACTTTCATCAATTGATGCAATAGTGTTTAGATATCTTTTGATATAGCGTTGATATTTAAATCTGCTTAGCTCCGTGTGCGAAGCGAAAGTAAATTTTTCTCCTGTATGCTTGTCTATCAACTCAAAGCCATCCAGTGTTTCAGGGTTTGGTATTTTCCGCTTGTTGCTATCCGGTCTGGAACGCGCACCGATTTCAGATCCCCCTTCAGGTTGAACTAATCCAAGATCGTCATAGGTGATATCATCTTTAATTCTCATTTTTGCTTCTGCTGCGGCTTTTGCCCTGTTCTTGTAGTCATCGTCATATGTGTCGGGTACTTTTACGTCTTCTTCATATAGCTTTCGGTTCTTAGGATGTGGTTCCCATTCTCTATGGGGAGCTTTGTGATGACACATTAAGAAAAAGGGCTGGTTTTTATTGCGCGATGACAACCAATCAATGCATTTACTGGTTATGATATCTGTAGCATAACCTTGCTCCTCTACTTCTTTTCCCATTTCGATGAAGACGGGGTCAAAATAGTCACCTTGGCCTGGAAGTACTGACCAATAGTCAAAACCAGTAGGTTCATGATTTTTACCTTCTCCTAGGTGCCACTTACCAATAATAGCCGTCTGATAACCTTCATATTGAAGATGTTTTGCAACATTAGGAAGCCTGTTATTGATAGGTGTATTTAATGTTGTTACGCAATTCACGTGATTGTACGTTCCTGTTAGGATAGCGGCTCGGCTCGGTGTGCAAATTGAGTTTGTAACGTAACAATGGTTAAGCCTAATTCCTTCATTTGCAAGCCGATCAATATTAGGGGTCCTATTTATGCCTCCACCATAAGCACTGATTGCTTTGGCAGCATGATCATCTGCCATGATAAATATTATATTAGGAGCATTCATATTTTTATCATTTTCACTTTGTTATTTCGACATCAATGATCACCGACCTGATAAGATATGTCGATATTAAAATGTGATGTGTTGTATATTGTTTATGAAAAATGAGCTAATTTGTAACTAAATTTAGAAGATTGAAGCTTGGAGTTTTAAAATGTCAAAATATGTTGAGGCTGCAAATTGGATCAGTGAGCAGAGACAATCCAAAAAACCATTTCAAAACTTTAACGAACTTTTTGATTTGCGAAGCTTTGAAGATGCATACCTTGTGCAGGATGAATTGGAAAACATTTGGGCTCACAAAGGTCAAGTAACAGGCTACAAGTTAGCTCTGACCTCAAAGGTGATGCAGAAAATGTTTGGGGTGAATACTTCTTTCAAAGGAAATTTATTTTCCAAAACAATTCTGAATGGAAATCAAACCATATCTCTTGAAAATTATGGAAGATTAGGCGTTGAGTTTGAGCTTGCTATAGAGATTGGCGAAGATTTTGGTTCAATTTTTAAAAAAATGACAGTTGAAGAATGTATGAGCAAAGTTTCTGCAGTTTATCCAGCTTTCGAATTGATAGACGATCGAAATGCTGATTACCCTAAAGTGGATTTAATTTCTCAAACTGCTGATAACTCTTGGAATGCAAATACAGTGCTGGGAACTAAATCCAAGAACTTTTCTCATTTAGATTTTAGCAGTAATGATGTTTTAAAAACTGTTAATGGGAAGACAGAAAAATCAGTCACTGGCGAAGCACTAGAAAATCCATTCAATGCAGTAATATGGATGGCTGAATTTCTTAACAGTCGTGGTTCAGAACTAAAAAAAGGACAAATAGTTATGACTGGCTCCACATTTCCCACATATTTTCCTCAACAAGGAGATAGACTGGAGTATGAAGTTTTGGATGTTGGAAAAACAAAAATGAACATTGTTTGATCCTGAAAATCATTCGCGAAGCATCTTCTGAGATCCGAGGCCTTTTTCCAACCAATCGCTTTCGTTCATTTTATCTAACCAGGAAGGGGATGAGCTGCCAAACATATGAATTTTTGGTGAAAGTGTAGAACTATCTTCAAGGCAAGCAGCTCTGATATTGATTAGACTTCTTTCCAAATCACACGCATATAAAGACGAGCCACACGTACCACAAAAACCCTGAATTCGTGGATTACCGCTTTCTGCAGAAGTTTTTATGTATTCAGAAGCCTCTCCATCTATCTCAAAATCACTCCCGTTTGACTGCACCATCACACGGAATGGTCCTCCTGCAAAAGTCTGGCAATCCGTACAGTGACAGGCAAAAACTTTACCCTCGATCAGAATAGCTTCAATTCTAATTTTACCACAATGGCACGCTCCAGAAACTTTCAATTTTTATCGCCCTTTTATTCTACCGCAGCACTTTTTTCTTCAACCATTTTTTGAACTAATGGTGCAAAGTACCAAAAATCGGGTGTTTCCAGATTTGGATCTTTGCTGGCATCGTCTAGATGTCTAACGGTTATGATTTTTTCTAAATTTGGATTTTCTTCAAATTTTAAGATTTCATCAGGTGACATAGGACCACCTTGAAGTGATAAAGAATGAATGGAGGCCTCTGATAGTTTATTAGAATATTCAGGATCTGTTGCGCATAAATACCTCTTTGCTGCTACGTGAAAACGACAGCAGTCACTAACAACTTTTGGAAAAAATTTTTCAAGCACCCTTGCTCCAGCGTCTTCGTGAAATCTGTCTTCCGTATCTTTCATAGTGAAAGTTCCAAATTCACTGGTGAAATGTCCTATATCGTGTAACAGGGCTGCAACTATAATTTCATCAGATTGCCCCCCTTTTTCTGCTAAAGTTGCACCTTGTAACATGTGTTGTCCCATCGTCACAGGTTCACCTAAGTATTCTTCATCTCCACGTCTTTCAAATATAGATCCTATAAAGTCTACAATATTTTCTTTTGTTAGGTTATGTTTATCTACCTTCATCTTTTTCCCTTAAGTTTGGGCATCTTCTGAAGAATAGAAGGTAGATTTCAAACTATCTTTGTCTGCATAACAACCTTGAAGCCATCTCGACCCTTTTCCCGAATATCCTTTTCGGGCGTGAAGTACTCGTGTATTATCTACGATAAAACTCTCGCCAGGCTCTAGTTTAAATGTTACTTCCATTCTCTTGTCATCTATTATCTCAGCTAATCTTCGATAAGCCGCATACCATGTTTGCATTTTTCCAAACGGAACATCAGTCACAGCCGATAACGATCTATTATTAAATCTAATGCCAATAAGTTCACCATCTGGCGTCAATTCTATAATTGGCTTACGCGTTGAAAGTTTAACACCCTTTTCACCTAAATATTCAAATTTTGCGCAATAATCAGTTAAAATATTAAAAAATTCCAGGTTTTCATCTTTTAGTTTTTGTATAGCTGAGAACCCGTCAACGACCATGTTTTCGCCACCGTCGGCTGAATTTTTAAGGCAGTACAATATTTGCAAAGTAGGTACTGGATCTCTGTAAGGATTATCAGTGTGAGCTTGAAGTCCTAACCCAGTATAGGCTAGATTACTTGGGTTAACCTCTGTCCGCACTTCGAAATGTCGCCCATAATTCGTTTCGCGAACGTATCCAAATAAATCAACTATTTCGAAGAGCGCTCCTGATTGAACTGGTCCATTCGTTATCTTCCCAAATCCGAATTTTAAGACGCCGCCAATCCAATCATTAAGGGTTCTTTTATTTTTTTGGAGATCATTAAAGTCTTCTAGAGGAATGACTTCCAAGTTGCTATCCCAGGTCTTACAAGTGCTAGAAAGCCACCCCTTTTGAGTTGGTTTAAAATTTTCGTAAGAATTTTTTTCAAGCCAGTCTATTTCATAAAAAATTGTTTTTTGTTCGGGGGAAAAGGTTACTTTAAGTGTATTGTTTTCAGTACTTGCGCTAATAATTGAGATGTTTTCAGGTATCTCATTTAATGAAATTAAGCGTTGCCCGTTGGTTGGAGAACGAGTTTCTGGATCTTGTGAATTATCCCGCAACCATATTGCATGAAATTTTAGCTCTTTTCGAGAAGAAGCAATTTTCAAAGCATTCCCACTATCTAAGATTTCAACTGTAAAGATATAATTCGCCCCGAAATGCTTGATTTAATGGTATGCAACTATCTTTTTTGGCTTCTTACTAATAAAAAAACGACATTTTTGCATAATACATATGAATAGTTTTACTACTTTAGACAAATTTTAAATTCGCTAATTAAGCTATAGTCCCCCCATCCACAATGAAGGGTTGGCCTGTTGCATAGGAACCAGCATCTGAAAGTAGGTAAATGATAAGTGAAGCTATCTCTCCTGGTTGTCCTAGACGCCCCATTGGCTGTCTGGAAACGAACCACTCTTTGGCAGCCTTTTTTGAACCCAACTTTTTAGCCATAGTATTCATTCTATCTTGTAAAGATGGCGTCTCAATGGTGCCGGGACATATTGCGTTACAACGGATGCTGTCGGACATGAAATCCACCGCTACTGATTTTGTTAGGCCAATGACAGCAGCTTTAGATGCACTGTAGGCTGCACGGAAAGGGAAACCTTTTACTGAAGAGGCTAAAGAAGCCATATTAACAATAGAACCTCCTCCATTTCTCTGCAATCCAGGAATGGTAGCTCTTATAACAAAGTACATACTATCTAAATTAATAGTAAACGATTTTCGCCAATCAGCTTCACTGACATCAAGGATAGTTCCGTGGTGACCCCAGCCTGCCATGTTAACTACTCCATCAAAATCAGGCAAGCTGGAAAAATATTCGTCTATTAATTTTTTATCGGTTACATCTAAGACTTGGGTTTTAGCGCCAAAGCTTTTAAGTTTTTCTAGTCCTACTGGGCTCAAATCCGTTGCATATACTTCAGCTCCTGCTTCGAGTGCAAAACGTGCCACTGTTTCACCCATACCTGCACCCGCAGCACTGACAAAAATTCTTTTATCTGCAAGTTTCATTTTATACCCTTTAAAAAATTTTAATCACTTTTTATTAAAATATATAAAATAAAAT
>NZGN01000041.1:0-19121 GCA_002691045.1 Marinovum sp. | reverse complement strand
TGGCAAACAATATTTTGTAGCCCAGTATCACATATTCATGAGGATGAGTGTAATGCACCAGAGTTTTTTTCTGGTGCGAAGCTCACACTGGTTGGTGATGGTGATAAAATCAACCCAACAGAGCTAAGGAAATCTATATTAGCCGAAGAATCCAGAGGGGTTCATGGCCCTCAAAGAGGCCCAATTTCAATAACACAAATCACTGAGAAGGGCCAAGTTTATACACTAAATGAAATTAAGGAATTATCTCAAATAGCTAAGGAATTTAACTTGCCAGTCCATATGGATGGTGCTCGATTTGCAAATGCGCTAGTTTCTCTTGACTGTACTCCGGCTGAAATGACCTGGAAGGCAGGAGTGGATGCGGTCACTTTTGGTGGCACAAAAAATGGTCTAATGGGTGTAGAAGGTGTTATATTTTTTGATCCCGATAAAGCATGGGAATTTGAGTTAAGAAGAAAAAGAGGGGCCCATCTTTTTTCGAAACACCGTTATCTTTCTGCCCAGATGTTAGCTTATTTGGAAAATGATCTTTGGATAAAATTGGCGAATAAAGCCAACAAGTCTGCATCTAGATTAATTGAGGGCTTGAAGGATATTAAAAATGTAAAGTTTTTAGTTGAGCCAAAGGCAAATCTTATGTTTGTAACCATGCCAGCATCAATGCATAGAAAGGCATTTGCAGCTGGTTTAGAATATTATACTTGGTCTGAGCTCGATGGTGTAAGTGACGACACGCCCGTTTTGGCTAGGTTCGTGGTAGATTGGAGCCGTTCGCTGGATGATATTGATGAATTTTTAGCAATTATGAAAAACCTAGTTTAGGTAGGTAAATATTATGACTAAAAATCTAGATTAGCTACGGTTAAGGCATTATTTTGTATAAACTCTCGTCGTGGTTCCACAACATCACCCATCAGCTTAGTAAATAAGTCGTCAGCTTCTGCGGCATCTGTTATTTTGACCTGCAACAGTGTTCGGGCATCAGGGTCCAGTGTTGTTTCCCAAAGCTGATCAGGGTTCATTTCACCAAGCCCTTTATAGCGCTGCAGTGCCAGCCCTCTTTCTCCCTCTCTCAGTATTGAGTTCAGTAATTCTAATGGACCATAGATGGTTTGGCTTTGGTCTTTTCGAGTCAGGGTGGCAGGCGTTTCATAAACCTCTTTTAGGCTTTCAGTAAATGTACCAGTTTTCCTCGCCTCGCCTGATCTTAGCATTGGCCCATCTAAGGTGCGTATCTCCTCTACACCGCGTAATACTCTTGCTAAGCGAATGCCCTGGTCTTGGGTTATTCGTCCAGACCAACCGCGTTCATACTCTAAGGCAATAAGGTTAAGCCTAGCAGCAATTTTATTGGCAGTTCCTTGCAAATCTTTATCGACTGCGCCTGGAACAAAAGCTCCCGCTATCGCAGCCTGTTCTAAGATGTGTCGTGGATATTGAGTAGGAAATGCTTCTAAAACTTTATCAAGTTGACGAGCCTCATCCACTATTCTTGCCAAATCTTGGCCTGCAATTTCAGCATTAGATCCGACTTTAAGAACCACCCCTTCAATTCCTTGCTGAACAAGATAATCATCTAGTGCGGTTTGATCTTTTAAGTAGACCTCAGATTTTCCTCTACTTACCTTGTAGAGCGGAGGTTGAGCAATATAAAGGTATCCACCCTCAACTAGTTCTGGCATTTGCCTATAGAAGAATGTTAGCAGAAGAGTCCTGATGTGAGCGCCATCCACATCAGCGTCAGTCATAATTACAATTTTATGATACCGTAATTTATTTATATCAAATTCGTCTCGCCCAATACCGGTGCCAAGCGCCATTACCAAGTTTCCAATCTCTTGGCTGTTTAACATTCTATCAAACCGAGCCCGTTCAACATTTAGAATTTTTCCCCGCAGCGGTAAAATTGCTTGAGTACGCCGATCACGCCCTGTTTGAGCTGAACCGCCAGCAGAGTCTCCCTCAACTAAAAAAACTTCAGTTTTTGAGGGATCTTTTTCTGAACAATCTTTCAGTTTTCCTGCTAGGTAATTAACGTCTAATGCTGTTTTTCTCCGAGTTAGCTCTCTGGCTTTCCTAGCTGCTTCTCTAGCAAGAGCCGCCTCTATTATTTTTCCTACTATTAGCTTTGCCTCATTAGGGTTTTCTTCAAACCATTCCCCTAATTTTTCATTCATTAATCCCTCTACTGCTGGCCTGACCTCAGAACTAACTAGCTTATCTTTCGTTTGGCTTGAAAATTTTGGATCTGGTACCTTTACAGAAAGGACACAGGTAAGTCCTTCTCGCGCGTCATCACCAGTGAAGCTAACCTTTTCTTTTTTTGCTATACCACTTGCTTGTGCATAGCTATTGATTGTTCTTGTTAAAGCTCCGCGAAAACCTGCTGTATGAGCTCCTCCATCTCTCTGAGGAATATTATTTGTAAAGGGCAGTACATTTTCATGGTAACTATCATTCCACCACATAGCTACTTCAATGCCAATTTCATCCTTTTCGCCTTTAATAAATATTGGCTCTGGGATCATAGGGGTTTTTGACCGGTCAAGGTATTTAACAAATTCTTTTACGCCGCCCTCATATACCAATTCAGAGCGAAGTACTTGAGTAGGCCTTTCATCTTCAAGAATTATTTTAACACCAGAGTTGAGAAAAGCTAATTCCCGAAGTCGTTTTTCTAAAACCTCAAAAGAATAATCAAGATTAGAGAAAGTATCTGTAGAGGCTAAAAATCTCACCTCTGTACCTCGTTGCTCTGGAGTATCCTTTATTTTTTTTAAATGCTCAGCTGTTTCGCCATTTTCAAACTTAGCAAAATATTCACTTCCATCTCTCCATATTCTAAGTTCGAGCCAAACTGACAATGCGTTAACAACAGATACCCCTACGCCATGAAGTCCACCGGATACTTTATAAGAATTGCTATCAAACTTCCCACCAGCGTGGAGCTGTGTCATTATAACCTCAGCTGCTGAAACACCCTCTTCTTCATGGATATCTACAGGAATACCTCGACCATTATCCCGTACAGAGACACTACTGTCGGCATGAATTTTTACATGAACAAAATCTGCGTGCTTAGCTAATGCTTCATCTATACCGTTGTCGACAACCTCATAAACCATGTGGTGAAGCCCGCTACCATCGTCGGTATCACCAATGTACATGCCTGGGCGTTTTCGAACTGCTTCTAAACCTTTTAGAACCTTAATAGATTCAGCGCTGTAGTCTTCCTGAGATTGCTCGAATTCGGACATTGTCTCGATCCTTTGATTTTCACAGATTATACGATTGATGGTAGCAAATGTCACGCATTTCACTATATTTAGTGATCATAAATCCATAATTATGTCCCTTGGCAATGCTTCTGAAGTGGATATTAGCAATTAGCTAGAGACAGAAAGTGTAGAAATACCATCAGCAGCGGTAACTTCAATAAACTGAGCTTTATCTTTTAGCTCGGAAAACAATTCAAGCTCAGTTCCAGTCATCCAGGCCTGAACGCCCAACTGGCATATTTCATCGTATAAAGCAGCTCGTCTTTCGTTATCTAAATGGGCAGAAACTTCATCAAGTAAAACAATTGGAGAAACGTTGCTAATTTTTGCAAGCGATTTTGCATTTGATAAAATAATTGATATTAAAAGCGCCTTTTGTTCTCCAGTCGAGGAGTCTTTAGCCGGCACAGACTTGTTTAAATAGATAGCTTGTAGGTCTGATTTATGTGGCCCAACGCTTGTTCTGCCTATTATCATATCATTTTGACGTGAACACTTCAGGGCTCGTACAGCTTCATCTTCGTCGGTTATTATATCTTGTTCTGGATCGATTAAAAGTAGTTCAGCTTTAGGAAAATTCCCGGTTAATTGATTTTGAGCTTCAGTCAAATATTGTATAGCTAGCATCCTTGATTTCTGAATGTTAACTGCACTTTTTGCCATCTCAATTTCAAGAGCATTGTACCATTGATCATTGTATATTTTTTCTTTTAAAAGCCGATTTCTTTCTTTCATCGCCTTCTCATATAAAAGACTTACTTCAGCATGTTTTGGAAAGTAACTTAAGGTTAATCTGTCTAGGAATTGTCTTCGTCCGCTCGACCCTTCTATCCATATTTTATCCATTGATGGCACTAGCCAAACAATTCTTAAAATTTGACCAAGCTTCATTATGGAGGCCTTTTTTCCGTCCAAAAAAAGCTGGCGCGCCTGTCCATTCTCGGACGTAATAACTATTTCATTTTTTGAAATACTATTTGTTACCTTGCCTTCAATTTTCCAACCTATGGCTTCAGGGTTGCGCGTAACATCTTTAGCTGAAGCACGCCGTATCCCCCTGCCTGGCGAAAATAAAGAAACAGCTTCCAAAATGTTTGTTTTACCTGTCCCATTATTGCCAAAAACCACAACTGGTCTTCCATCAAGTGAAATTTTGGAAACTTTATGGGAGCGAAAATGTGAAAGGGTCAGGCTTGATATGTATTCCACGACCTTCTTTACAACCTTTTATTAAAAATTTTTATTTAAACACGCATGGGCATAACAACATAGACAGCGCTGATATCATTTCCTTCTCGCATTAAAGTAGGGTCGCCTGAAGAGTTGAATAAAAACACAGCATTTTCTCGATCGACCTGACTTGCTATTTCTAAGAGATATTTTGCATTAAATCCTATTTCTAAAGGCTCATCACCATATGCAACAGCAAGCTCTTCTTCAGCTGCGCCACTATCTGGCGCATTGACTGATAATACTAACCTATCTTCATCCAAAGAAAGCTTTACAGCTCGAGAACGCTCTGAAGAAACAGTTGCAACCCTATCTACTGCTTTAGCAAAGTCGTTTGCGTCAACTTCTAGCCTTCTTGTGTTTTCACTGGGGATAACACGAGTATAGTCTGGAAAGGTTCCATCAATAACTTTTGATGTTAATGTTATATCTGGGGTAGCAAACCTGATTTTTGTTTCTGAAACGGAGACAGCAATTTTAAGTTCATCATCATCGAGCAACTTACGTAATTCTCCAACTGTTTTTCTTGGGACTATAACGCCAGGCATGTCCGAAGCTCCCTCGGGAAGGTCCGCATCAATTCTTGCAAGTCTGTGGCCATCGGTTGCCACGCACCGAAGGACCTCTCCGCCATCGGCAGATGCTACGTGCATGTAAACACCGTTCAGGTAATACCTTGTTTCTTCAGTTGAAATAGCAAATTTTGATTTATCAAATAATCGTCGTAAAACAGATGCTTGTGCGGAAAAATTTGATGAATATTCTGAATTAGCCATTATTGGAAAGTCTTCTTTAGGCAGCGTGGCTAATGAAAAGTTTGATCGTCCAGCTTCAACGTTTAATCGTCCTTTATCAGAGTCACTGGTTAAAGTAACAAGCGCTCCATCTGGTAGCTTCCGGACAATTTCATGTAAAGTTATGGCTGAAACTGTCGTTGAGCCCGCTTGTTCAACTTGAGCGGGGGCTTTATCAACAACCTCAATATCTAGATCAGTGGCACGAAACCTTGCTGTATCGCCTTCAGCCTCAATTAAAACGTTTGATAAAATAGGAATTGTATTTCTCCGCTCAACAACGGACTGAGCTTGTGAAATTGCCTTTAATAAATAGCTTCGCTCTACACTCAACTTCATTATGGTGCTCCTTTTATTGAGAAGGAGGATAATGTACTACAACATCCAGTCAACTCAAGTTTTTGTTGGAAAAAAAGTTTTTATAAACAGGTTTTAAAGAGTAAGATAAACATTTACATCTTAATTAAGCTGTACTTTAGGCTTCTAATGCTCTTCTAAGCATTTCCAAATCTTCGGCAATCTGCCCATCTTGCGTTTTAAGTTCTTCTATACGCCTAACGCCATGCATTACTGTTGTATGATCCCTGCCACCAAATCTACGGCCAATTTCTGGAAGACTTCGGCTAGTTAGCTGCTTGCTGAGAAACATTGCTATTTGTCTTGGTCGAGCATAGGTGCGAAGACGTTTTGGACCAATCATATCGGATAACCTAATATTGTAATGCTCTGAGACTTTACGTTGAATTTCCTCAACTGTAATTTTTCTTTCTGATGCTCGTAGAACATCGGCTAGACAATCCTGCGCAACTTCAAGAGTGATATGTCGCCCTATAAGTGATGCAAAAGCAAATAATCTAGTTAGCGCACCCTCTAAGACCCGCACATTAGTCGAAATTCTAAGAGCAAGAAACTCCCAAACATTTTTATCAATACTAAGCTCTGGATATTGCTGCTTTTGACGCTCTACTTTTGATTGAAGAATGCCTAAGCGTAATTCATAGTCAGTGGGATGCAGGTCTACCACTAAACCTGACTGTAATCTGCTTTTTATTCTGTCTTCCAGATCTTTAATTTCACCAGGGGCACGGTCTCCTGAGATTATTATTTGTTTGTTTTGATCTACAAGTGCATTAAAGGTGTGGAAAAACTCTTCTTGAGTGCTTCCTTTGCCGGCAATAAATTGAACATCGTCAACCATTAAAACATCTACAGATCTAAAAAGTTGTTTGAAATCCATCATTTTTCGCTCTCTAAGAGCCTGAACAAACCTGTACATGAATTGTTCTGCGGATAGATATAGCACATTCAAGTCAGGACGACGGTTTTGAAGTTCCCAAGCTATGGCGTGCATAAGGTGGGTTTTGCCAAGACCAACTCCCCCATATAGAAAAAGAGGGTTAAAACTAACAATCCCTCCTTCAGCAACTCGCCGAGCTGCCGCATGAGCCAATTCGTTGGGTTTTCCTACAACGAAAGCATCAAATGTGAATCTTTTATCTAACTGTGCGCCAGTTAATTCGTTATCTTTTGAAATATTTGTTTGCGCTACTGCAGAGGGTTGAGATACGCCAAGGTTATTTGATGATGTATCTACCTCAAATCGTATACGACTAATTTTATTATTCTTGGATGAAATTTGCGCTGTTATTAATTCCCCAAAATTTTGCGATACGTAATTACCTAAAAAATTTGTAGGTACAGTCAACACCGCCATATCTTCTTCTACATGGCTGAAGTTAATAGGTGACAACCAATTATTAAAGCTGTTTTCTCCAACTGATTTTTTTAGGGAAATTTTTAACTTGGTCCATATTTTATCATCCATTTTTAAGTCCTAAATTCATAAAACTATAAAGTTATTTTATTAACTTTAAATTTCCCGGACTCACATTCTCTAGGACAATCTATTGGGGACCAAAAAATTTTTAATCCAATAGATGAGCGACAAAACTTTACACTTTAATTAAAGTGCAAACAAATTGTCCCCCCAGACGCAGTGAATCGCTAGTGTACGGTAACAACTTGATACAAGAAGTTTCAACACATCTTATCACTTGACTCAAAAAAAAATGAAAAAGAATCTCTTTGTAAATAAAAAACGCCGCTGAATAGCGGCGTGAATCGATTATTTAAAGTTGTCTTAAGCTATTTTTTTCACTCTTGCTGAAAGCCTAGACATTTTCCTAGCTGCTGTATTTTTATGGAATATGCCTTTTGAAACTCCACGCATTAGTTCAGGCTGCGCAGCTGTCAGGGCAGCACTAGCAGCTTTTATATCCCCACTTGATATTGCTTCTTCAACTTTTCGTAAAAATGTTCGAATGCGCGACCGCCTAGATTTATTAACTGCAGCACGTCGCTCGTTTTGACGAGCTCTTTTTTTTGATTGAGCCGTATTTGCCATTTTTAATCGACCTTCATAGTTTTTTATCTACCTGAAGCCTGCTCTTTAAGTCCGACTCGCATTACTGTCAACATGTAAACGAGCTCTAATTAAGGGGCACATTCTATTTATCTCTAAATTGAGCTTCTCTTTTTTCTAGAAATGCAGCCATACCTTCTTTTTGATCTTCGGTGGCAAATAGTGAATGAAAGCCTCTGCGTTCAAAAAGTAATCCTTCATCAAGAGACATTTCATAAGATCGATTTACCATTTCTTTTACCATAGCTGCTGCAACCATTGATTTTTCAGCGATTTTAGCAGCGGCTGTTATAGCCTCATCCCTCAATTTTTTAGTAGGAACAACTCTGCTAACCAAACCACAACGTTCAGCTTCATCTGCTTCCATAAAACGACCAGTTAAGTTCATGTCCATGGATTTTGATTTACCTATAAATCTTGTCAATCTTTGTGTTCCTCCTAGACCCGGGGAAACTCCAAGATTTATCTCTGGCTGTCCAAACTTCGCGGTATCTGAGCAAATAATAAAGTCGCACATCATAGCTAATTCGCATCCTCCTCCAAGGGCATATCCGGATACGGCAGCTATAATTGGCTTTCTTATCGCAAGTATTCTATTGGAGGCTTCTGTAAACATATCTCCCATGAAAGCATCAACAAAATTTCTATTCGCCATCATGGAAATATCAGCGCCTGCGGCAAATGCCTTTTCAGAACCTGTTAAAACTATGCAGCGCACTTTTTCATTCTTTTGGGCCTGCTCTAATGCGTCAGCCAGTTCATCTAGAAGTACTTCATTTAAAGCGTTCAAAGCATCAGGTCTATTTAGGGTTACAACACAAATGTGGTCTTCGACTTCAACAATTATTGTTTCGTAGGCCATTTAACGTTCCATGCTAATTTCAGACATTTCTCCATTTTAATCGTGAAAATCTAAGGGTTCAAGTTATCTTTGACAGCTTGGGCAGTAGAAAGAAGACCTTCCAGACTGAGAAATTCTTTTGATTTTACGATTACAAGTATTTGACTTACACAATTCATTATCCCGGCCATAAACATAAAATTCAAATTGGAAATAACCCGAGTTACCTTGTATATCAGTAAAATCTTTCAATGAAGAGCCACCTGCTTCTATTGCAGAGATCAAAATTCCACGGATATTTCTTACCAGCTCTTCGCATTTTTTTATGGAAATTTTAGAAGCGGTTTTCTTCGGCGAAATACCGCTTATAAAAAGCGCCTCACAGACGTATATATTTCCTAAACCTGCAACAATGGATTGATCTAAAAGTACACTTTTAATGGGTGATTCCTTTTTAGAAAATTTATTTTTGAGATAATTAGCGTTGAAGTTATTTCCTAGTGGTTCTGGTCCCAACCTTTGGATAAATCTATGGTATTTCAAAGTATCAGTTTTTGCTAAGTCCATAGCTCCGAACCGTCTTGGATCATTGTAGGTGATGATGGTACCATCGTTCATTTCAAATATAACGTGGTCATGGCGAGCGATTTTAGCGGTTTCATGAAAATAATTACCAAATTTTTTATTAGAAACTAAAATCTTTCCAGACATCCCTAAGTGAATTAAGAGCGTCTCGCTTGTGCTCAAATTGACTAAAATATATTTAGAGCGTCTTTTTAAATTAAGTATCTTAGCTCCTTCTAAACGTTTTGCAAAATTTTCTGGAAAGGGCCAACGTAAGTCTGATCTATTAAGCTTTACTTTTGTTATTGTTGCACCTTCTAAAAATGGAGTAATTCCTAGCATTATTGTTTCTACTTCAGGCAGTTCTGGCATCGATTGCTCCGAATATCATTTTTTTTAAAATCATTTTTTTGTTTTGTAGAATAGGATGCATTGTAACTCAGTGCTGTATTACTATAAGTGAATAACTTGGTTTAGGAAGGTGCACATGTCAAAAAGTCTTGATAAAGCAACTCATTTTGGCTTTGAGACCATAAACGAGAATGAAAAAGCTGGACGTGTCCAGGGAGTTTTTAATTCTGTTGCATCAAAATATGATGTTATGAATGACGTAATGTCACTAGGTGTTCATCGTATCTGGAAGGATATGATGATGGATTGGCTCGCTCCACAAGCTGGTCAAAAACTTTTAGATGTTGCGGGTGGAACTGGTGACATAGCATTTAGGTTTCTGGAACGCTCAGGTTTTGGGCATGCGACAGTTCTAGATCTAACTTCATCAATGCTTGCTGAGGGGCGAAGTCGAGCAGGAGCAAAACAAATTATCAATGAGATTGATTGGGTGGTTGGCGATGCTATGAATCTACCATTTGAGGATAATGTGTTTGATGTATACACAATCAGTTTTGGTATCCGTAACGTTACCCGCCCCCAAGAAGCCCTAGAGGAGGCATATAGGGTTTTAAAACCTGGTGGGCGAATTATGGTTTTAGAGTTTTCTCAAATTCCTGTACCATTGGGTCAATGGTTTTATGATAGATATTCATTTAATCTAATACCGAAAATGGGGGAGTTAATTGCTAATGACCGCTCAAGTTATCAATATTTAGTTGAATCAATCAGAAAATTTCCAGACCAAGAGACTTTTTTAGGTATGGTAGAAGCCGCTGGTTTTGAAAATGCCAAATATCGGAATCTTTCATTAGGGATCGCTTGTTTACACTCTGGCTGGAAGATTTGAGCGATGCGTGGCCCACATAATATTTTTAGGCTTATTCGAACAGGTGCAACTCTAGAAAGAACAGGGGCTATGTCCATAGTTCTGACGGCCTTGAATGCACCAAGACCTCTAAGAGTAGTGGCGCGCCTTTTATGCTGGCCAATAAAATGGTTTGGCCTAAGAGGTGATGAAACTATGCCTGCTGTGACTAGAGCTCTGTCTGCATTGGGCCCCGCATACATAAAGTTTGGCCAAGTATTATCAACTCGACCTGATTTGGCTGGAGAAGAGTTGGCTAACCAGTTGCGCGTTCTTCAAGATCGCTTGCCTCCATTTTCAATAGAAGAGGCTAAAAAAACGTTTTTCATTGAAACAGGTTTGTTAGCTGACGAAATTTTTGATGAATTTAGTGAAGCGATTGCAGCTGCATCTATAGCTCAAGTTCATAAGGTGCGCGTGCGTGAAACGCAGGAAGAGTTGGCGCTCAAGGTACTTAGGCCAGGAATAGAAAAAGCATTTCGTAAAGATGTAGACGCTTTTTATTTACTTGCTGGATTGGTAAACTTTTTTGCACCTTTTGCTAGGCGCTTACGCCCAATTGAAGTTATCGAACATTTTGAAGGAATAGTTTTGAGTGAATTAGATCTAAGGCTCGAAAGTTCCTCTGCTTCAAAGTTTAAAGATACTACAAAAAATGATGACGATTTTAATGTTCCGTCAGTAAATTGGAAATTATCTGGCAAAAGAGTAATGACAATGTCATGGGTGGAGGGCATTGCTCTTGGTGACATTAAATCTCTTGAAGATGCAGGTCATGATAAATCTATTTTGGGAGAGCGGGTCTTACAACTTTTTCTAAATCATGCGCTAAGGGATGGTTTCTTTCATGCCGATATGCATCAAGGAAACTTAAAGGTAAGTTCAAATGGAGAATTAATTGCCTTTGATTTTGGTATTATGGGGTACATCGATGAATATACGAGGAGAGTTTATGCAGAAATACTATATGGTTTCATTAAGAGAGATTACAAAAGAGTAGCAGAAGTACACTTTGAGGCAGGTTATGTGCCGATGGATAGAGATGTGGAAGATTTTGCCAATGCATTGCGTGCAGTGGGGGAGCCAATTTTTGGAATGGATGCTGCTAATATTTCAATGGGTAAATTGCTTGCGTATCTTTTTGAGGTGACTGAACGATTTGGAATGGAAACCCGAACAGAGTTAATTTTATTACAGCGTACAATGGTTGTTGTAGAAGGTGTGGCTCGTTCACTGAGCCCTAACATCAACATTTGGAAAACAGCTCAACCTATTGTTGAAAACTACATTCGGAAAAGCATTGGTCCAAAAGCTATTTTAAAAGATATTGCAAATACTGCTAGGGTTGTGGTGCGGTTTGGGCCTAGGTTGCCAAATCTTGTTGAGAATATCCTGCTGACTCAGTCTAAAAAACAGGAAAAAAAGATTTATTCTTCCAAATGGCCATATTTTTCAATTGCAATAATTTCGGCTTTTTTTGGCGCCATATTAGCAAATTTATTGTCTAATCTTTAATAACAGTATTCGCCGAATATTTTAGTTACATCCTTATCCCAAGGACCATAATATTTTTCTAGTAACTCATCTGCAGAGGTTTTTTTCTTTTCAAGATTTTCTTTCAGGGAGTCTAAAAAAAGAGTTTCGTCAGAATATAAACCATTGGAACTGGCTTTGGCTCTTTGTTTTAGACCATTTTCTGAAATTTGAACCAGCTCTTTTGCTATATCAATTAATTTTATGTTTCCGGCAGAACCGTTTAGCCCTTCTTTTGCGGCAGCTATTCGCAAGCTTTCTCGGTCATTTTCATTCCAACTTTTTGCTATATCCCAAGCTGCATCTAAAGAGCTCTGATTATAGCATATACCGACCCAGAAAGCTGGTAGGGCACACAGGCGGTGCCATTGACCTGCGTCTGCACCTCTCATTTCTATGAACCTTTTCAACCGTGCTTCTGGAAAAATTGTTGTTAAATGGTCGGCCCAATCATCTAGTGTCGGCAATTCACCAGGAAGAGCTGGAAGTTCTCCATTCATAAAAGCCCTGAATGATTGCCCTAGTGCATTGATGTAGTTGCCATTTCGATACACAAAGTACATAGGCACATCTAATGCATATTCTACCCAGCTCTCGTATCCAAACCCGTCATTAAAAACAAACGGCAGCATTCCTGTTCTTTGCTCATCTAAACTTCGCCAAATTCTACTTCTCCAACTTTTATGATCTGTTGGTTTTCCATCAAAAAAGGGAGAATTTGAAAAAAGTGCCGTTGCGACGGGCTGCAACGCTAGTGCAACTCGCATTTTCTGTACCATGTCAGTCTCTGAAGCATAATCTAAATTTACCTGGACCGTGCAGGTTCGAAACATCATCGATTTGCCCATAGTGCCAACTTTATCCATATATTGGCTCATTAATCTATAACGCCCTTTCGGCATCATGGGCATGTCATCATGCTTCCAATGTGGGGCAGCGCCTATGCCTATGAATCCAATGTTCAGCCTATCGGCTATAGATTTAACCTCCATTAAATGTTCATTGACTTCATCACAAGTCTGAAAAATTGTCTGGAATTGAGCGCCAGATAGCTCTAGTGCACCGCCCGGCTCTAAAGAAACATTAGCGCCATTTTTGGTAAGCCCTATTGTGTTGTTTTTTTCTTTTACTGGTTTCCAACCATATTCGCTCTCCAAACCTTTTAGAATAGAAAGAACAGATCGATTTCCACTATATGGGATAGGTAATAGGGTCTCTTTACAGTAACCAAACTTTTCGTGCTCTGTTCCAATACGCCACTCTGATTTTGGTTTGCATCCAGAGGCTAAGTATTCAGTAAGCTGGTTATAGTTTTCTATTCGACCGCCACCTGACTGTGGGATAGACATCAAGAACTCCAAATTTCCACCTTAACGAGCCTTGCGCCATTTTTTAATTAAGGTCAATGCACCTATTTAATCGAAGCCATAAATTCCTGACTTTATTTTAAATATCTTTTGTGACCCAATCACCAAAATTTGATTGCCAAAGTGTTAAAGCTGAGACCGCTGCTGTATCAGCCCGCAAAATTCGCGGACCCAGGCTCATAGAAAAAGTTTTTGGGTTTTGCATAAAATAGTTTTTTTCTCTTTTAGAAAAACCGCCTTCTGGTCCTATGAATATAGCCCAAGGCCCATTTGGAAGGCTAGACAAATCCATTGTTGGTTTTAATTCGTCTTCGTTGCAAAAAAAAATATTCCTATGGTCTGGCCAGTTTTCTAGTGTGTCAGTTAGTTTGCAAATATTATGCACTTTAGGAACGTACGTTCCACCACATTGTTCTGCCGCTTCTACTGCATGGGACTGAAGGCGATTCTGATTAATCCGTTCTGAATTGGTAAACTCACAATATGTTGGGAAAATCTCTGCCACTCCAAGTTCTGTGGCTTTTTCAACGATAAAATCGGTACGGGACTTTTTTATTGGAGAAAAAAATAGCCAAATATCAGGAGGTGCCAAAGAAGGTCTAATCTTGTTTAAACATTTTAATGTTACAATTCGTTTGTTTCCTCCAACAATTTCTGCCAGCCATTCACCATCACTGTTATTAAAAATAAGAATTTGGTTTCCGACGTTTTGTCGCATTACAGCAAATAAGTAATTTGCTTGATTGCGCTCCAAAGAAATGATTTGAGCATCACAAAGTTGATTGTTTACATATAGTCTTATTTTTGCATCCATAGGGGCACCATATGTCGCAAAATCCAACAAAGCCAGATAAACTCGGTCAAGTTTCTGACGCTGTTATAGGTAACTGGGTAGACAACGTAGCCCCAGTCAAGCTTAGACCATATTTGCGTTTGTCGCGGGCAGATCGACCAATTGGAACTTGGCTACTATTGATACCATGTTGGTGGGGTTTGTTAGCTGGCATTTTGCAAGATGGAACAGTTTTCACCAGCGATTTTTGGTTGTTTTCATCCTGTGCTGTTGGAGCTTTATTGATGCGTGGTGCTGGTTGTACCTGGAACGATATTACTGACAGAAAAATTGATGGTGCAGTTGAGAGAACGAGATCAAGGCCAATACCTTCCGGGCAAGTTACTTTGACCCAAGCAGTAATTTGGATGATTTTGCAAATTAGTTTAGCTGGCCTGATCCTACTTAGTTATAACCTGAACTCGATAATATTAGGATTGAGCTCGTTGTTTTTAGTTGTCATTTATCCTTTCGCAAAAAGATTTACCTGGTGGCCACAAGTATTCCTTGGACTCGCATTTAATTGGGGAATACTTTTGCTTTTTGTGGCTCATACCGGAAGCCTTAGCTGGCCAATTATTACTTTATACATTGCTGGAATTTTTTGGACCCTGTTTTACGATACAATTTACGCTTATCAGGACAGTCAAGATGATTTGCTTATAGGTGTGAAATCAACAGCTATCTTATTCGGAGAACATGCAAAGAAATGGCTATTTAGTTTTATTTTATGCTGCGTATTTTTAATGCTGGTTTCTATATCTATGGTAACTCAGGAAAGAACAATTTTGTCAAAAACAATATCCTATTTGGGAGTTCTAAGTTTTTTAATTCACTTAATTCTGCAATTGAAAAATTTTGATGCGCAAGACTCTCTAGTTTTGTTGCACCTTTTTCGCTCTAACCGAAATGCGGGGCTTATTTTGGGAGTTTTTCTTTGTCTAGCTATACCAGTATGATTGCACAAATCGATACTTCCGAGTAATATATAAACCCATAAATCTGTTTCGTGAGATCTAATGCAATTACCAAAAGTGTTTTGGAATTATTTTTCTTTTTTTTCTGCAGCTATAACTTCAGTACTGGTTGCCACTGTCGCTATTGACTTAATTGAAAAAACATCACGTGACCAAGTCAAAAAAGAGTTGTTAACAGGTGGAGCGACATGGGCTGATGTTGAAACTGTGGGTCTGCAAGTATTTTTGATAGGAAACGCTCCAGATGAGGCTAGCAGATTTAATGCAATAAGTCTGGCAGGGAACGTGGTTGATGCTGAGCGCGTGATTGACCAAATGAACATTACTGACAATCAAAATGTAAAGCCACCCGATTTGAAATTAGAAATTTTAAAGAATGGGAGCGATATATCTGTTTATGGAATTGTACCAAAGAAATTTAACAAAAGTGCCCTAATAGATTCTCTAAAAGAAAAAGGAAAACCATCTAGGCCGGTAAGAGATTTCATTGAGTACTCTAGTATAGATGCAGATCAAACTTGGGCTAAGTCCATTAGCTTTGGTTTATTGGTTTTGAAGAAGGTGAGTTTGGCTCGTTTGGAGATAAAACCTGGCATAGTTAAAGGTGAGGTTGTTGCTGAAGATTTAGAGCAAAAATATTTATTACAACAACAGTGGGCAAGCGATCTTCCCAAGGATGTGAAACAGAAAATTGAGATAAAATCTCCGCGCCCATTGATTTCGCCATTTTCTTTTAGAATGACAAAAGGTGAAGGATTCTTTCGTTTAGATGCATGCAGTGCTGATAATAAGGAGGCTGCTTCTAAAATATTAAAAGAAGTTACTAAATTATCAGGTAAAAAAGGTTTTATGTGTGAAGTTGGACTTGGGCAACCTTCTGCTGATTGGGTTAAAATCGTTTTAAGCACACTAAATGCCTTGTCTCAAACTAAAGAAGCTTCTGTTACTATTATAAACGATGAAATTTCACTTGTTGTTCAGGAAATGGATTTGGAACTGGATTTTCAAAATATGGTGCAGAAGTTAGAAAACGATTTAACAGATAATTATTTATTGGATGCCAAACTTATATCTTCCTCAGATAGTGGCAGCAATATGGGTGAGTCAATTGTTCTTACCTTAAGTCCAGAAGGTTTATTTCAAATGAATGGAAGCGTTCGTTTTGAAACAGCAAAAACTACACTTATGAGTTTAGCAGAAGCTAAGTTTGGTAAGGGTTTTGTAAACAATAAACTTAAAATTGATGCCTCAGCAACACATGACTGGAGTGAGTTAATAATGTTTGGAATTGAATCCATTTCACTATTAAGAAATGGATCTATCAAAATAAATAATTCTGGAATTTCTGTTTCCGGTGAGTCAAATGAAGCCAATATAGCTGTTAAAATTGCACAGAACTTCTATGGAAAACTAACGATCAATCAACCGCTTAAAACTAAGATTAGCTACGTTGAGCCTCCAAAAATTGTTGAACCAAAAGGTCCATCTGATGAAGAATGCTTAAAAAACGTTCAGGAACTTCTTAATGAAAGAAAAATTACTTTTGAACCTAGTTCAGACCGCATAAATTTAGATGGTCAGCAGTTGTTGGATGAGATTGCGGATATTCTTCGTGAATGTGATGAGCTATCTTTAGAAATAGCAGGACATACAGATAGTCAGGGTAGAGAGGAGATGAACCTTCAGCTGTCACAATCGCGCGCAACAGCAGTTCTCATCGAGCTGCAAAGGAGAAAAGTCTTGACTTCAAATTACGTAGCAAAAGGGTATGGGGAAGTTGAGCCAATTGCGGACAACGAAACCGAAGAAGGTAGAGAAATTAATCGGAGAATTGAATTTAAATTAGCGTCAGACGAAAATGTAGAAAGAGACCAGAGTGATTAAATGAATAGAGAAGAATTTATCGTTAGTGCTGCAATTATTTTATTTCTTGCCTTTTTGCTGGGTTGGCTTTCGCGCTGGTTATTACAGCGTTTGAACATGGTGTCTGAAAAAGACTTAAATGAATTCAATAAAATTTCTGCAGCTTTGCATGAGGCTGAGGGAAATAATGAAAAAGCTAAAGTTCGTGAATTAGAACTTAATAAAAAGGTTTCCCAATTAGAAGCTGAATTGGGGGCTGCTATGGATGGTTTGCGCGCCGCGCGTTTAGAAACTGAAGAGCTAAAGTCTGCTTCTTCAGAAAAAAAACTCTGACTTTAGAATTTATTCCAGCGATCTAAGGCGAGCTCATCGTCAACAGCGGCATCGACCCACTTTTCTTTACCGTTAATTACTTCTTTCTTCCAGAAAGGTGCTCTCGATTTTAAATAATCCATCAAGTATTCGGCAGCTTCGAATGCTTCTTTGCGATGTTCGGCAGCTGTTGCAACCATCATTATAGGCTCACCTGGCTTAAGTTTCCCGTAGCGATGTATTACCAGTGCGTCACTTATATTCCAGCGTTTAACGGCATCGCTAATCATAGATTTTATTTGGTTTTCAGTCATCCCTGGATAATGTTCTATGAACATATAATCGAGAGTTTCTGATTTTTTTCCTCTTACAATTCCAGTAAAAGTAACTAGAGCGCCAACATTATCTAGTTTCTTACTAAATTGTTCAATTTCTTTAGAAAAATCGAAAACTTCATTTTGAACAGATACATACAAAAAAACTAACCTCCAGTCATGGGTGGAAAAAATGCTACTTCTTTGGCATTTAATATGGAGGCGTCGAAATTTGTTAATTCTTGATTGATGGCGACCCTAAACGAGTCTTGGTCGGCAAAAACTTCAGAATAGCGGATATCTTTTTTCATTAGTTCTTCAAGAAGTTCAGCCACTGTAGTTGCACTTGTTTCGATACTTTCGCTGGGCTTGCCAATTTTTTCCCTTATCCAGGAAAAATAAATTAAGTCTACCATAATTAACCTTTCAAATGGGGCCAAGCCTTTTGGAGATATTCGTAACCTGTTATTAGTGTTAGGGCTGCAGCAATCCAAAGAAAAACAAGTCCAAAGTTGCTTGAGTAAACCATAGCATCTGATAACAACTTTAAGTTCTTGGTACTCGCAATATTTCTTTCTGATAAAGTAATGTGGTAATGTTCGAATACACCATGTGAGAACAAGATAGCTATTGCCAACATTTGGGCAGACGTTTTTAATTTTGCAATTTTAGTTACCTTGAGTAGTTTTGTTTTGTCACCCAGATACTCTCTTAACCCAGAAATGAAAACTTCTCTGAACATGATCACTGTTGCTGGTAGTACTAGCCAAGGTGACATGCTCGAATAGCCGACAATTACCATTAATGCTATCAACACCATGGCCTTATCTGCTATTGGATCCAGCATTGACCCAAGCTTAGTTTCTTGAGACCAAGCTCTCGCTAAAAACCCATCAAACCAGTCTGTAATAGCTGCTCCAACAAACAGTAAAAGTGCAAACCAATCAGCATAAGGTCTATTGAAATAAAGAAACATCACTGCAACAGCTGGTGCAGCTATCAATCTGAGCGCTGTCAATATATTGGGAGTTGTCCACATTTTTGAATTTTTACTAGAAAGATTTATTGTTTGTGGCTTTGTTCATACGAAAGTGCTCACTATTAACTTCTTAGAATTTCTAATATTCTGATGACCCCAAATTCATAGCCCTTTACTCCAAGACCGGCAATAACTCCGTCAGCTCTAAGAGACACATAGGACTTATGTCTGAAATCTTCTCTTCTGTGAATATTTGAAACATGAACTTCTATCACTGGCCCCTCGAAGGCTATTAAGGCGTCCATAATAGCTATAGAAGTATGCGAATAAGCAGCTGGATTTATTACAATTCCAGAGCCATCCGTTCTTGCTTCGTGTATCCAATCGATCAAATCAACTTCGCTGTTTGACTGCCGCAAATCAACTGTACAGCCTTCGGCTTGAGCTATTGAACGGCATGCTTTTTCTACATCAGTTAACGTCTTAGAGCCATAAAGTTCTGGCTGTCTTTTCCCTAATAAATTCATATTGGGACCATTGAGGATATATATTTT
>NZGN01000040.1:0-11422 GCA_002691045.1 Marinovum sp. | reverse complement strand
TCTTGATTTCATCATAATATCTAGCCATTTCATTTTTTTCATATACCAGAAAACTTTCCTGTTTGTATTGATTATTGCAGGATGGATAATAGTAATTATGGGAAATAATTCCTATTTTTCTTCCCACACCCAATCTGGTGAATTCCAAACGGGATAACCATTCATCATCCCATTGATACATTGTTCTATATTTAAACGCTTAAGCTTTTCAAGACCTCTACTAAATCTGAAATCTGGCAGTGTCTCCGGATAAGAATTTTTATCATCTATATCAATATTAAAGGTGATTAACTCCGGATGCTCAGACATAAAATCACCTGTCTTTTTATAATAATCTATATTTTTGTGACAAAGGGCTTTGCATAAGCGTGAGGCCACAGGGTTTTCAGATAAAAACCAACAAACATTGATTCCAGAATTTTTGTATCGGCTGGTTCGGCTCAAAAAATCGTCTAAATGTTGGCTTGAAAATTGTACCTCGAAAGCAGTTTTAGAGCCATTTTGACCCTCTATTATAACATCTGCTATCCAATAATCTTCATTATCCCTTGATCCAGGTACTTCTAGATTGGCTGTAAAGCCCATTTTTCTTGCTGTTTTTACAATATCAATTTGCAGTCTTGTATGTGCATAACTTTTAGGTTTGGGTATTATTCCTGTGTATCCTTGATGATGAGCAAAAAATTTTAGTCCTTTGATAGAGACTTTTGGAATAGCTGGCCAATTAGTTCTTGGCATTAATATTGATCCCAGTGGAGCTGTACGTAATTTGTCCCAGTCTGGGTCAGAAAGCGAAAATGCTTCTATAAGCTCCCCACTATCTCTGCAATATGCTATTTGTCCCAAGTTATTACCTTCTTCGTAAATCCTGAGCCGGACAATAAGCTAATATAATTGTCTATTGTTGTTGGCATTATTTAAACTTTCTGCATAGTCTTTTAGTTTCATCAGAAACTCTGAAAGTTTGAGTTCATGTTCTTTATTAGTTGGAGTTAATGGAATAGCACCCACACCCGAAAACTCCTGAACCTCTTCCACATTTCTGTTTATAGGCTTTTTTATACTCTTTTCATAAAAATAAAATTCATCACCCGGGTAAACAGCGACAGAACAAACGCTATCATCAATCGCATCAAGGTAAGTATGCATTTTATATAAATCTTCTGTTTTTACATGGCGTACTATTCCACCGTCATCACTTACATCTCTAACTTTGTATTTAGCATCAAATAGAAATTTGTATTTTCCTTTAGCCGTATTTATCAAAACAGTTATATCTGGCCTCAATGGGGTGCTATAAGCTGTATTTCTTGAGCGCGATTCTGTTAAATTATAATAAACTGATATATTGCCTTTACTAAAACATACGCCATGCTTAAGTTCTGCGTTATCCAAATTATCGTTGAAAAAAGAGGCTTCTACTTCTTGTCCCATTAAAGCATAAACAATTTTGTAGAAGACCCAAAACTCATAAAGATCCGATATTTTCTTTAAACTTATTTTAGAGTTTTCTTCTTCTAAGCTCTTGTATAAATATTTGATGCCAAAGCGACTATTATTATAATGCGATAATATTTCTTTGTACCCTGCCCTATTCTGTAAAACCGGAGAATGTGAAGGCATAGTAGTCATTTTTTTTACCTCTTTAAAGAAAGGGGTATTAAGAGCATTTCTACAGAATGACAGTACCTGATCCTTTTGCTCATTAACCGCCGGAGGTAGATTATTAATGCTATTTAATCTTAAGGTTGTGCTTTCTATATATTCTAGGAAAAATTTTACAAAACGGTTTTCTTGTGTGTCATAGCTCAAAGATTTTTTCCGCATTAACAACTTGGTTGGGAAAACAGGATTATTTTTTCCTTTAGACAGGTACCTTGCTATAGGTAGATCACGAACGGCATTATTCGTTTCATCCAGAATAGAATAATGCTTTGAACTAGAGGCTACAGCACGTAATGATTTATTATCAAATGTTTGAACATTATTAACGTGGTCAATGCTATGAAAACTAACGTATTTGAAATTCGGGTTTTTAAGGATTTTAGTGAGTAGTGTGTTTAAGCTATAAGAATGGCTTTTATCTAATATAATATTTTTAAAATAGTTAAATGCGATCAATAACGATGGATTGACATCATCATAATCAGTTTCTCTGAATACAAAAGATGGAGAAACATATGTATAAATCAGGTTCTTTGCTAACTCTTGAACATCTCTTAAAATAAATTGGAACTGCTCAGCTCCGGATAGATCAGTCAGGAACTTCGGGCTCCTTACATCGTAAAGTTTGTCAAAAAGAGATATAACACCGATGTAGTTAACTATTTTTAGACGGCCAAAACGATTACCTTTTTGCCAGTCTAAAAATGGCTCCAAAGCCGCTTTCTTAATCTCTTTTTCTACCTCTTCATCACTCGAACCAGTGAAATCAACAATATAGGAGTTATTTTCTACTAACCCTAATACTTCATTCTCTAGGTCATCATCATAGAATATTTTCATGTCTATTCTATAAAGCTTGCATAGCCATTCTGAGCTAAAGTTTTATACATCCTTAGCAATTTTGATAGCGTTTTAGGAAATTTAGTACGAGAAGGATCAACTTTTGTAATATCCTCTTCCCCTGAAAAATATTGTATTAACTTGTTCAACGGAGCCTCTAATTGCGCATAGCCTCCATTAAACTTAGGAAAGACTTTTTGAACAAATTGGTAGTCAAGAGCCTTTTGAGACGTCTCATCACTATCGTTAATATAATGGAGTGCATTTAGGACATACAATGACATCTCGTTAACAGTTCTATACCCAAAATGGAGATTATATTCTTCTAAAATTCTATTTACACTTTTTAGATGATTGCGAACTTCTGGTTTTAACTTTGTGAAATGATCTCTTGATGGGATTTGTACAGATTTAAATAAAGGAATTGTGCTTAACTTATACTCTGTGTCCACAGACAAGGTATTCTCTTCATACTTTTCTAAATCAACCTCGTTAAACTCTATTACATTAGCCCTATCAAGAACTTTAGGACTAAACATGTATGTACTTTCGTCAACATTCACTGTACCCGTAATATAGAGATTGAGCGGAAGCTCTATAGAAGTTGGAATCGTTTCAAACTCATCTGAGTCTGTTGAAACTACTTCGGAACCATGGTGAAGCGTTATTTTTTCTTGGTATATGTCTTCCTCGTTTTTATAACGGCTTTCCATACAACTTAAAATATCACTAAAATAATGTTCTACTTTAGAAAGATTCATTTCATCAAAAATAACAAAATAAGGGTATTCTGGATTATCTCTGGCTTCCATTAGAAAACTTAAGAAGCTTGGTACATGATATTTTTGTTCAATTAAGTTATAAAACCCGAGCAAACTCGAAGTATCAGTCCAATCAGATTTAACCGATATAAAACAATGCCTATTTAACTCAGCTAATTCGAACTTTCTTTGCCTTTTTATAGTAGGCTCATCATTTGATGAAATCACACGGAACTTACGGGGTCCTATTTTCTCAAGCCCAAGAACATCACCCTCATTATAGTGAGCCTTAATGTGATCTCTCGCATCATAAGGCTCGTTATCTCTATCGTTGCGACTTTTATAGAGCCTTCCTCTTATCAAAGGGCTACTTGCTCTTTGTCCATATAATCCGAATTGAAATTCTCCAAATTCATCTTCTACTGTAAAAACATAAAAAGGAGAGAAATTACCATCATTACCATCTTCTCTAGCTTTTTCTGCTAAAGAATTAAATTCATCTTCTTCTTTTTCTTCAAAGAGGCTGGAAAGCTCGCTAATAGCAAAATTAAAACGTTCCAAACTTTCAGGAATTTTAATTGATAAAATCGGAGAATCTTCTTCAGACAGTTCTGGCGCATCACTGCCTGATACATCAAATAACTGCGCGATCTTGGTTTTCCCTGTCCCGCTTATACCAGACAATAAAACAAAAGGCTTTGTATTCAAAGACAGCGCATATGTAGAAAGTACAGAAACAGGAAAAAAGAATCCTTTATCATAATAATTATTATAAAACTGATCGACCGGTGAAACCATTACTAACCTTCCTTAAAATCCTATAAATAAATATTCCTGCACATCATTCTTCGTGCCTTTTTTCTGATTAGCAAAGCTGTATTTGTAATCAATGTCGATCACTTCAACGTGCTTTTTATATTTAGACATAAGAGAAACAATTTCGTCCCTTGATGGTAAAGAATTGGAAGAATAAGAAACCATCAAGATACTATCACTCATCTTTTTAAATAGTTTATCAAATGCGTCCTCAGCCCCAACGCGAGAACTAAATGGTGTTGGATAACTTTTAAATTTTTTGGTTTTGGTGTGCCACTGCATATCGACACCCTGCCAATTTCTGGCAAGGCCTTCTACAAAATGGTAGCGCCGGACATATTCATTATCGGATAAAGGACTAAAGTAAGGAGGATCTATATAGACTAAATCAGCCTTGTATCTGGTCGACATGGCGTCTCCGTGTCGAGATTTATTTTCCTTCCCATTATCAAAAACAGCACCGTTAATCAGACCGATTGCATTGTGGATTTGTTCTTCCATGGACATACGTAAATCAGCTCTTCCATCATCATACCTAAGACCTGTATAGGTAAAAATCCCTCGAGCTCTTTTTTTCAAGCAAGCCCGAACGAGAGCTGACATAGCAATAGCTCTCTTGTACTGGTTTGAAAGCCTAGGAACATTAGAACGAACAAGGTCTATAACCTTATTATCAACGTCAGAGTAATAAAGATCTTTGAATGTATTTTGTACAAAGGTGGAGGCTTTTGAATTTTCAGAAAAGAGCAAATCAATGTCACTTTGTGATAAGACTTCGCTGTTATTCTCTACCATCGCTTTTGTTAAAGTGGAACTCATAGCCATATAATCATTTGAATAAACCTGTTTTCCCATAGTTTTAAACAAATACCCGACCACCCCTGAGCCTGAAAAAAGATCTATTGCACTATCAAAATTAAATTCTTTAGCTACGTCTTGAATATAAGGCAGGAGCTTCTCTTTGGAGCCCATAAACCTAGTAGGCGGGTAATTCAAAGCTTTTGGGTCAACTGGATCTGGAGCAGATCTAATTGCAAACTTAGGATAAGGTTGTACAGTAACGACAATATCTTCTCCAGTTCTCGTTTTAGCTTTAGAGCTAATATTTCTTTTGGTACTAATAACTTCAATATCGTAAGGTTCATATAGTTCGTGAACTAATGGGTGATTAGAGTTAGTTAGAATAACTGTACAGCCTATTTTCTGTAGCCGTGCGACTTCTTCAGCGAGCTCGACATGATCTTCTTCGTAAAATTGCTCTTTTGTATATCTTTGGAAATCTGCATATTTAGAAATAGGAAGATATGGAGGATCTAAAAATACAAAGTCTCCTTTCCTAGCAGTTTTCCTTAAAACCTTCTTATAATCTCCACAGATAATCTCGGTTTCTCTGAGCATCTCTGAGACAGAATAAAGAAGGTCTTCTTGGCAGATTGATGGATTTTTATAGTGCCCATAAGGCACATTAAATTCGCCTTTACGATTAACTCTATATAGACCGTTAAAACAAGTGCGGTTTAAATAAATGGTTCTAGCAGCAGCTAGGCTTGGCTCAAGATCAGGAAATTTGAGAGAACGAATTTTATAAAAATCATCCTCTGTATTTTTAAATGTATTTAAATATTTAATAACACTCTCAACATTTGACGCAATTAAGCGATAAACATTTACCAGCTCAGGGTTAGAATCGGCTATGACCCCATTATTTGGACGCATCGCAAAAAACATAGCTCCACCACCAATAAAGGGTTCAATATATTTATTGTATTGCTTTGGTGCTTTATTAAGTAAATCATTTAACAGCTGCGTTTTTCCACCAGCCCATTTTAAAAATGGCTTCACATTTACTGAATTTTCACTAAGTATTTGAAGTTCTTTGGTTTTCATTTGTGCCCTTTTTTATTTCATAGTCGATGAAATAAGAAGTAAAGTCAATTAACAAATGAGAACATAATAAGAACATACATAATATTTTTTACTAAGGGCTTTGCCCTCACGCCGTCCAGAGTAAAGGCGCTTGATCGCTTCCGTCATTCATGAAATTTTCCCCTGCCCTATCGGTCATTCCTCGCGGGATCAAAATTTAATGCCTGCCGCTCTTGACGTTGCTACCCCACTCTCGGCGAGAGCCAGAGTTGCATAACGCAACCCAATCTAACGATTTAAGAGGAAAGACATGACACAGTTATTTGCACAGCCCTATGACATTTCAGCCACAGGCTTCTTTTTTGAAAGCATGGAAGAATACGATAGTAAATCCGGTAAGCTTCAAAATGCTTATGGTGAGCCGGTCGAGGAATTCGAAATCCAGTTTATTGATGGTGAGGATATTGATTGCGCCCTATTCCGCGCTTTGGGCGTTCATCAAGGCGATATCGGCGCTTATTTTGAAGCCGTGGATGAGTGGGAAGATTATCAGAAGATCAATGTGATTTTGGCTGTAGGTGAAGCAGGATATAGCTTTAAGCTAGGAAAAGACAGCCCCGATCAGTTTGATATCCAGATTTATGAAGTGGACAGTATGAAAGAACTAGCCGAGCAATTTGTGGAGGAAGGGCTATTTGGTGAAATTCCGGAATCTATTCAGTTCTATATCGATTATGACGCTATAGCGCGTGATCTGGCTATGGATTACGCCGAGGCCATTATTGCCGGTACACGCTACATTTACCGCATAGATTAAGGGAGGCTGATATGATTAAAACAATCAATTGGCAAGGCATCGAGATCGAAATCACCTATATTGAGAGTTATTCGAAATCCTATGAGAGAATTTATGGCTATCCCCTAATCCACATTGAATTAAGAGCAAAGGAGCGTTTGCCGGTCACAGAAACAGGCTACCGCTCTTACTTCTCCCCTGCCCCGCTCCTATCAGACTTTAAAACGCCGGAGGATTTTGTGAGAGCTTGGCTGGATCAGGAGGCTGAGCGCCCAGAATGGAAGCAATATAAAGAAAGCAGTAAACAGCTTGCTTTATTTTAATTGAGAAAGGCGGTTCGCCGACCGCGCGGCCTCTTGGCCGCGCGCCCTACTCCCAATATGAAATTGTCCGTTGGTTTTCGCCGGCTGATATCCGGCGAAAACGGCGAAAGACTTTTAGATTTGATTAATTGGCCGCGTGATGCGTATCAATTTTCTTGGGCATGAGCTGATAGCCTATAGCCTGCATGATAGAATTGACGTTCTCCAGACGCGGATTGCCCTTGCTGGATAACGCCTTTTGTAAGCCCTGTCTTGTAATGCCGATCTCATTGGCGATATTTGATATGCCTTTAACCTTGGCAATAATCCGCAAAGAAGCCAGCAAAGCCGCTGTATCGCCGTCTTTGGCATATTCTTCGAATATTTCATCAATGTAAGCATCAATCTCATCTGGATGATTGCTGAAATATTCGGCTTCGATATCATCTAATGTTCTATATGTCTTTTTACTCATCTTTATAATCCTTCCAACAATTTTGGGCGAATTCGATATCTTTGCTTTGGCTGGATTTATCACCGCCGCATAAGATCACTACTATTTTGTCACCGTCTTCACCAAAATAAATTCTATAACCGGCTCCAAAGAACAACCGTAATTCATGAACCCCCTGCCCCAAGGCTTTGCAGTCTCCATAATTACCTTGTTCTAGCCGCCTAAGCCTTGTGATAATTCGGCGCTTGCCGGATTGATCCTTTAAGGCATTCAGCCACGCGGTAAATGGCTCAGTCTCATTATTGTCCCTGTAAAAGATAATCTTCTTAGGTTTTGTTGCTTGAGCCATAATTATCGTCTTATTTTGAGTATATCAGATGCAAACTATAGTTTGCAAGTTTGGTTTTGTATGTGCGAGCGCCCTACTCTACCCGAATAGTTTTTGCCAGATGGATTTAGACTTCTCTTCTTCCAAAGCTTTTTTCTGCTGGCTATAGGCTTGGCGGATTCGTTTGTTTTCATCTAGAAGCTTTTGCTCTTTTTCTTCACGCTCTTTAGCCGCTTTTTCTTGATTGGCTAAACGTTGCTCCAAAGCGCGAATAGATTTTTCCCATGCTCCACCTTTTTCATCTTTGTCACGGTGATCTTCCAATAGAAGAGTTATTTTTTTCTTTTCTTCTTTTTCTAAGGCAATTTGCTCTTTGAAATAAATAATTTCGTCTTTGATTTCTTCTCGAAGTTCTCTCTCCATTTTTAACTCAGCTTCTAAAACAGCAATCCGAGCATCTATATTTTCCGATGTGTCCGTGCTTTTGTCCGTGGACGTGTTTTTGGACAATTTGGACTCTTCTTTGTTCATTGTGAAGTCATTACCAAATACCCGAATAAGTTCTGAAACATCAACGCGCTTTTTTCCGCCATCCTCGTTTACTGATATTCCAAGCTCATCAACTTTCCTGTAAAAAGTAGGCCTTGTAAGGCCAACCATTTTTGCGGCTTCTGACATTGAAAGTAGAGTTTTGTTGGACATCTATAAATCTCCTTAATTGCTATGCTTATAGTATCATAGTTTGTTCATGGACAAAGCCTAAAGTCATATATGGACAGTGTGGACACTCTGTTCAATCCCTGTCCAACAGTGTCTATGGACAGAAATAAAATGACCGTGGACATTTATATGGACAATAAAGTGGACATTAATTCGTCCAATGCTTATAAGGCAAGGCTTTTAATATGTCCATGAAATGTCTATTTTGTCCGTGTATATGTCTGTGGACAAAATGTTGGACAAATAAGTGAATCATGTTAGTCTTTAGATATTCCGATTCCCTGTCTGGGGGTCATCCAAGTCCACTAACCTTATTCAAGGAGGAGCGTTTAAAGCTTTTTAGAAGCCAGATAATAAAAAACCGCCGTTGGAGCGGCGGTCTTTGAAACAAGAGTGATACTCTTTAAATAACAACTTCATAGTATCGCTCAATCGAATCAGATGCAAGTCATTAATGACTGATGCAAACGGTTTTTCTATGCTTATTCACATCTTTTCTGAAGACCTCATATATCGAAAGAAAATGTGAAGAAGCTGGTTTTAAAAAGCTTGTAGCTATAGATACTATGCAACACACATCACAATATAATCTGCCGGATATTCGGCACGGAGGAGGGCGTATCAGCTCTGCAAAACTCCGAAACACTATTGAACAATGTGAAGACTTCACCGGATTGGAAGAGGGCGTTAATCGTTATGATCTTCTTCTTTTAGTCAAACGCGCCGGAAAGCATTGCGGGTTTAGCTCGAAGATGATCCAGCTTCTGGATTATTATATGGCTTATACCAGAGATATTGATTGGGAGCAGGGAAGCCGTCCTATTGTGTATCAATCACTATCAAGAACAGCTTTGGATATGGGCGTATCAGAGCGCCAAATTCAAAGATTAGAGCAAAGCTTGTTCGAAGCCGGTGCAATCACTTGGAATGATAGCGGCAATCACCGCCGCTATGGTCAGCGCTGTGAAGACAGCGGCCAAATTTTATATGCCTTTGGCGTAGATTTAACACCGCTTGCTTATTTAAGAGCCGAGTTAAAGGCGAAGTTAGAGGAAAAACAGCTTTATGACCGTGCATGGATGGAAACCAAGCGCCAGATTTCATACTACCGCCGCCAGATCAGAAGCATGATCCTGGAACTGGAAGAGGGGGCTTTGATCTCTGATAAGGAGCTTGCGCTGCTAGAAGCCGACTATGCACCGATCTCGATGCAGATCAGAGCACATATGGATTTATCAACACTGCGCTCTTTGCTTGAAAGCCATAAAGAGCTTCACGCCAATATTATAGGCTTGTTTGAGACCCAAGTGACTCATAATGAACCAAAAGAAACAGATAAAGCGTCGTGCACAAACGACACAAATGTCACTCACTACAAATATACAACCCATAAAAAATCTAATAAATTAGATCACAGTAGGGACGCCGCCCAAAGCTTTCAGGAAAGTAGTAGTCAAAGTTCCGAGCTTCAAAAGGATAATCTCGAGCAAGCGGATAGATTAAATGCTTCAAAAGAGAGCAGGGGGTTTAAACCAGCACAATTCGAAACAGAGGAAACCCTCATCCATAAAACCGGATTACAGCATGTGACCTTGAAACAGCTTTTGAATGTCTCAAGCAGCCGGTTTAAAGACCATTTACCGATAGCAGCGCGGCCAATGAATCACGGCGATTTTATTGAGGCGGCCTATCAGCTCAAAGGCCAGCTTGGGATTTCTCAAAATTCCTGGGGCTATGCCTGCATGACGTTAGGCCGAATTGGGGCTGCTGTATGTGTGATATTGACCGATCAGGCGAATTTGCGCGAAGAAAACCGTGTGATGAAGCCGGGTGCTTATTTCAATGCGATGATTTCCCGCGCCAAAGTAGGGGAGTTAAAGCTTCAGCAATCAGTCATGGGGCATTTGAAGCGTGAATTTAGCAATGATGATGAACAAAAACAACAAATGTTGTAATGTTGTTTTTGTGGTAATGTTGTGCTATTATGAATGTATAAGTTTGAAAGGAAAACCTATGCCCAGATTATCGATTGATATTTCGCCGGAACAGCATCAAAAGCTAAAAGCGATTGCCGCTTTAAAAGGCCAGAGCATTAAAGAATATGTTCTGGAACAATCCTTGAGTGATGCACCGGAAATTTCTGATCAAACTGAGGCCGAAGCTTTAGCAAAATTGGAAGCGTTTTTACTGACCAGAAAAAAAGAAGCGCAATCTGGCGACGTTGTAAAAACATCCGCCCAGGATATTTTTACTGACACACTGTCCTAATCAAAATTAAAGTTTTTCATGGCCACTTATACCTTCACGCGCTCGGCGCAAAATGACCTTCGTGATATTGCCATATATACATCAAAACAATGGGGCAGGGATCAGGCTTTTAAATATGCCGGTAATCTTGATCAGTGTTTTGAAGCCATAACAAAAGGCAATATTATAGAAAAAGTAGTCTCAGAAAATACGCCTGATATTTTTTACCATCGTATGCAAAAGCACATAATCTTTTATCAAAAGCTGGAGAATAATGAGATCATTATTCTGGCTATTTTGCATGAAAAAATGGACTTGATGAAGCGTCTTCAAGAGCGCTTAAAATAAATTCTTCTTTTAAATTCACTTGTATTTACTTACGGAATAAAGTACGGAATAGACTTCCGTATAAGCCCCGCCGCCCGCAAACTGTGAGTGGGGTTTTATGCCTCCACACCTTCCCTGACCTCAAACAATCAACATCGTCTGAGGTCAGGGAAGGTGCTCCGGCGTGTTTAGGAGGGTTTGCGGGCGGCGGGGCATAGGGGAAGGGGGTAAGTAAATAATAAATAAAGTGAATTTAAAGAAGAAAAGAAGGGTGGTTAAAAGGGTAAAAAGAAGGGGTGA
>NZGN01000120.1:0-8951 GCA_002691045.1 Marinovum sp. | reverse complement strand
CTATTGTGACCGAAGCTTCTTGTATTTATACCTTACCAAAGGCCCCGTGGCTCAACTGGATAGAGCAGCCCCCTCCTAAGGAGCTTCCACTAAATACAAAGTCTATTTAAAAGCATACATAGTGGGTTATAAATTAATATAGAAAATCAATAATATAAAATGGTGTACCGTAAAAAACATTAATGGTGTACCATATACAGCCAGAAAGTTGTTGACTATTTGCTCTCCATCCATATAACTATGTGTATCAAATGATGATAGGACGGAAGTGCCTTAGTTTGATCTGAAACTGACGATGCAAAGTAGGACTCTAGAGAAGCAGCTTTTGCGTAGTTACGAGTTTTTCCAACATTTTTAAAAGGAATTACCTTATGCGCAACTATGCTTATACTACATTTGAGTCTTACGAGAAGCTCAGGAAAACACAGCCCGACTTATATTATTCTAGCACCACCCAACGCCAAATGCGCCAAGCACAAAAGGATATGGGTGATACGTTCTTTTCACAATTAGAGATGGACTTAGATATGCCGGACACTGGTGTTAGGCATGATTAAAAATGCTGAAGAAAGCCAACGGATAAAAGACCTTGGTGAAGAAACGCAACAGGAAGTCAGGCAATTAATAGTTGATACCCTTGGAGAAGAGATACCAGACTTAGGTGAATATATTGAGTCTGCTCCAATGGGTGCTCACGGCTGTGACATTCGTGTTCACGATAATGTTCGGAGATACATACCCTTCAACATTGAATGTAAACAACGCTCACGAGGCTTTGGGGATGTCTACAAATTACATGCAGAGGCAATACAACACGATAGTGCTTTAGGCATTACAGGCACTATTCCAGCACTCGCTTTCCAACAACCTGACCACAGACCAATGATTGTTCTTGATGGGCAGGACTTCCTAGATCTGCACAAAGAACACATAAAACTTATGAAAGAGAATAAGGAGCTAAAACAAAATGCACTTCTTAAAACTAACTAAAGTCGCTGAAGATAATTTAGCAAAAGGCGATCCTACTTTTTTAGACAAAGTAGGTAGGACTACTGGGATACTGCGAGCAAAAGGTATTGTTCCATTTCGCAGAGCTACAGTAAATGGGCGCTTACATTGGTTGCTTGGGGCAATCCTAGTTTCAGCAAAAGAGATGGGTGAAACAATAGATGTAGCTATAAGGCGCAAGGGCGAGTTACATCAACAAGGTCACTCTACAATGTATCTCGATTGGTTAGACAATCTTGTAAAAGAAGAACTGTTAGTTCCTGCAAATGGTCAATTCATTTCTAGCAAAAAGTACAAGAGGAAAGCCGTTGGTGGTTTTGCTATCAGTGCATTTTTGCAAGAGCAGATAATGTAAGGCAGTCAAGAAAACTCCCAAAAAGCTGACACACCTGACACAACCATTCGTTTTAGCAATGTTTGCAAAGGCTTACTCCGTGTCGGTTGCAATCTTGGGCTGACACACTGCCGACACAAAAATTATGGAACGACACAATGTATGAGAACAGAACACAAGTACGGATCTATCTTGGAGATCAAGCTCTAGAGATTGCCTCCGATGCGGCTGCATCTTCAGGGCAAAGCTTATCAAAAGCGATTGAAGAGTGTGTCCTAGACAACCACAAAATTAAGGGTGCTGACTATGAAGCCAGAAACAGAATTATCAACCGAATTCACAAGAATAAAACACGATGAAAACGAGAGAGAGTTTAGACGCATTAGCAATAAAGTCTTTCGGAAGCTGTTAGATAAAAGTGCAAAGCAAGGTTATCCTTACGATCCGATATTCTATCAGGAACAAGTGCGTTTTCTTCAACAAACATTCTATCGGTCCAACGGCAACGGCCCAGGAACTACGATAATGATGATGCACACAGATGACAGAATGGATGAAAAGACAAACTCCAGTGCTGTCAAACAAACACTAGTTAATAAGTATGGTGACAAAGCTCACCCACTTGTTCACGAGAATGCAGCTAATTACCTAAGGGCAGTTCATGGAATACGATACTTGCCAGCAACTACGGATGATTTTGTAACGATAAACCACAGCTCCTTTCGGAACATTTATAAACCTACTCTCTTAAAGTTTAACACGCGGTCACACATTGAGAGGCCACCTCAGTGGCAAGAGTATCTTGATAGGTTAATGCCGCAAGAACACGAATGTACTTTGGTAGATGGTGAGAAAGTTAAACAGCAAGACTATTTCGATAAGTGGGTAGCCCAACGCATTCAAACACCGCATGAAGCAAATAATGTTGCCATTCTGTTAAGAGGTAAAAACGGCACAGGTAAAAACAACTGGTGCGATAACATGATGCCGAAGCTACTGGGCGTATCAAATTACACAGCCGCTTCAGCTAAAGATATGACAGGTGAGTTTAATGGATGGCTGTATCTCAATACGCTAGTTCATGTTGAAGAGATGCATGATAACCGAAGCAAAACCTCCGATACATTCAAGAAGATCATCACGCAAGAAAGAGCACTCGTAAACGAGAAGATGATACCCAAGTTCATGGCTGATAAGTATTTCGGTTTGGTAATCAGTTCCAATGCTCACGATCCCATTAAGATAGAAGCCACGGATAGGAGATATTTTATTCCATGCTTTTCTGATCACCTACACAGCAAGGAAGATACACACGAGTTTTTTAGTGGATTTGTAGAATGGTTAAATGAAGACGATGGATTGCAACAAATGTTTAATTATTTCCATAGTGTTGATCTGTCCAAAGTATCTTTCCGCTATCCACCAAATACACCAGAGAAAGAGTTTCTAGCAGAAGAGGAACATTCATCTGAGCAACGGACTATTGTGGCCGCTCAAATACTTGCTTCTGATACAGGCTACGCATGGCAGACGGTACAAGTCCAAGATAAGTTTAAACTCACGCAGCCCAATGCCCGAATTGCTCTAATGAATGCAGGGTTTGTAAAACATAGAATACGCTTCGGGAGTAAGAACGCAATAAATGCTTGGGTGCACAAAAGCTTTATTCCAAGTGCAAATGAGAAGTGGCCTCCACTTTATACGGAATACAACAATAAAACTGTATGTATTCAAGAGCGTGAAGCAGAAGAACCAAGCGAGTGTGAAGCCACCTTTATTAGAGTAGAGGAGGAGCTTACCTAAATAGTGGTTTGACCCGGCTACACATTTAAAGCCTCACCAATATTGTAACCCTCTCCAGCTACTACAAAACAAATTCTCCATATCACTAGCGAGGAGGCATTTTACAAACCGCCATTACCCAAGAGAATTGCTACTGACAAAGCATCAGTTGACTACAAACGACAACCAAAAAGGAAAATCCAAATGAACAATAACGGCCTAGCAGCACCAGTAAAAACACAAGATGATATTCTGTCTATGACACGAAAGGCTTTCGGCAAAAGCAATAAACAGCCACGCTCTTTGGAGCAGCGATTACAAGGACTTTCGGAGAAGGATCTAAAACTAGTTCTACAGACAGCACAGTTTGTGAAGCTTGCAAATGGTATGGGCAAGCCAGAACCGTATCAAGTCACCGCTGACTACATGTATCCCAAGATGGCCTCTGGTATCAGGAGACTTGTAGCGGAAGTTTTGGAAGATGCGGAACCACTGAACATACCTGACAATCGTGAAGCAGAACGAGATAGATTGAAGCGAGCAACACTAGATAGCTACGCAATGGCAATGTCTAAATCTAAAGTGTGATCCATTGCTACCGCCACTCCGTACATACTATGTGTCACGACATAAATAGTGCGTGTTAGCCATGGTTAGCTAACAACTCCCTAATTTTCAAATTAAAGAGGGGCACAGGCATCTCCCAAGTCTGCGCCCCTCTCTGTTTACAGGGAATGTATAACTCCAATAACTCTCCTTTAGAAATGACCATGTGTGCAAGCCTACAATTATATATATCAGTCACTTGCGCAGGGGCAGGCCTGCCAACCCTAAAAAGAGAGCACTTGATACTTCGTTTCTTGATGGGCAGAGAGCGGTTACTGAATAGATAACGGTGTAGAGCCTGTCTCTGCTCTAACGATCTTTCCGTCTTTTACTAAGCGTACTAACATCACCGCATTCCTGCCCGATGGTCCATCCAGTATTGAATGACTAACAATAATTTCATCATTCTCATAGATCAAACGTCTATTTTCACATGTCGTTTTATCTCTGATACCAGTCAACATGTAATTAAGAAACTCACCCTTGCTCAATTCCTCACCAGTATTGTGTCGGGCAAATATAAAGGCCTCATCAAGTAACTCTGCCATTTTTGATCTGTCTTTAGAATTTGCTGCATCCCACCAGTTATTGAATAGGCTCACATTACTTTCCTTAATTTAACTTCTACTATCAAAAACAAGTTTTGGCATTGGTGGGGCTGGAGCATTCACGTCTAAGCCGTGTACATCTTTTGCAAAATCAGCAAAATCTGCAGGCATGTTTTGCATTATCTTTGCGAAACTTGCCTCAGGATCATCGCCCTCAAAAGTTAATATTATAAAATCACCTCCAGGTGTTTCTTGCAGAAATGATCGTTCATGAACTCCCGCATTTTCTCTTGATGCTGCAAAATTTGGATCATTAGTTACTTGATCCATCATTGCTTGCCATTTTTCTTTTTTACCAGCCAATATCGGCATACACATTGCAATCATTGCCATATAAGCTTCCTTCCATTTTGGGTTAATCAATCCCCAAAAATTGCCTTGCAATTAAGTAAGTGGCAAGGCTGACCTAGCGTAATTAAACACTTATCTGATGTTGACAAGTAGAAGAGTAAGAAGCGGTAACTGTATTACTTAACCCTTAAAGAGGGAGCACCTTAATGTGTCTCAGGGTGTGTTCTACTTCTTCCAGCCATACTGAGTTAGGCAAGAGTTAAGAGGAAGATTGAAGGTCTCTTGCACTGCGCTTTCTGCTTTTGATCGTGGATCAGTCTCAAGCAATAATGGTTACGGTGTCTGACACTAGGGTTTCTAAAGATCCTCCACCATCTGTAAAAGATACCTGTGCGTAAATCTCGTCACCAATATCTGCTTGGTATACTTCAAATTGACTTTCAGTTGCCGTAGTAGCTCCCCAGATACTTTGTAAAGCAGCGATGTCTATGTCCATAAACCACCCTTCTTCGCCTGTATTACTATATCCCATTAGAGTGTGAGTGTGAGGATCATCTGAAGTGGCAACGGCTTGGTCAGTATCTGAGTAAAGTTCATCCCATGGGTGCTCTAACCCCAGCATATGTCCGACTTCGTGTATAAAGATTTCTTCCCAATCTTTTTTACCCTCAGGGTGCTCTTGCCAATAAGTCTTCAGCAGATCCATGTCAGTTTCCAGATGTTTGGGGCTGGGTAGCCCCGTCTGATAACTCATCATGAGAGCAGAACCATATGGGCCTCCAAAACCAGATGTTTCTCCATCACCAAAACCAGAAAGAGCGTCCTTACCTGGCAAGGGAGAGATTATAACGAAAATATCAGCATCATTGATTTCAGTTACATATTCTATTTTTAAGTCTATGAAGTTCTGTATTTTAGCGAATGTATTATTAATAATTTCTAAATGCCATGCCTCTGGTTCTACGCTATACGATGTTGCTTCGCCTGGTTCTTTGTTAAAAGGGATCTCTTGTCCCCCAGAGGCTATCATTATTTTGAAAACTTTTTCGGGTCCAGCGACATCCATTCTATCTTGAATTTCACTATCACTCATTATCAAATGCTTTAATTCAACATTATTAACGGGATCATTTTTCCATGTTTGTAAATCGGTAATTTCCTCACCATTGCGAAACCAAGTAAAATCAAAATTTCCCATGCCATCTATATCTGTAATTGTTGAGGCGTTAACAGATAGCTTTGCCCCAGCGCTGCTTCCACCACTTAGCACAAGACTACCAGAAGCAGGATCATTGATGTTTTGCACAGCAGTAGAATCGAAGGATGCAAAGGTCTGGCTCTGTGTAGTGGATGTTCCATCTAAATTGTCGTTAGTCGAAGTAAGGTTTACTACTACGTGTATTTGGCTTCCAACATCCTCTTGCAGTAGCTCGTATGTCTCAGGTTCAGTATCCACACGGTCAGCAACCAACACGTCATCACGATACCATTCATAAGCTGCATTAACTGTATCAGAATTTTCTACTAAGTTACTCAAATCGACAGATAATGAATTCCCTTGTGAGGATGTCCCTATCAATGAGAAACTAGGGGTAGTAACAGCAGAGGAGGTTGTTTCTCCACCGCCACCACAAGCTGATAGAGCTAAAGCACTTAAAGAAAAACTACTGGCTTGATATTTCTTTTTTGTAAAATTTAACACTGGCCTGTCAGGCTTGAAAATAAAGCTTTTCATGTCGCTCTCCCATAATTTTGAAAAAATTTTAGCAACACCGATAAGATTCGATCAAGTCCAGAAATTGTACTTTTCTTGAAGAGAGTTAGCCCTGCAAGCTACGATACACGCTCATTCTGCTGATGTTTAACTGCTTTGCAATAGCGGCTTTGGTTAAACCATCATCGAACAACTGTTTTATCTGATCAGGATTTACAGTGCGTTTTCGTTGAGCATAAACACCTTTAGCTTTAGCCTTTGCTATCCCTTCAGCCTGTCTTTTCCTAATCATAGTTCTCTCAAACTGCGCAAACGCACCTAGCATTTGCAGTTGTAATGTTTGAAATGCTGACCCACCATCTGAACTAAAGGTTAAGCTTTCTGTAACGAAATGTACGGATACACCTTTGTCATTCAGTTGCTGTATTATATTCTGCAGATCCATTAAGTTTCGCGCTAAACGGTCAATACTATGAATGGCTACTTCATCTCCAGAACGCACAAAGGCTATCATGTCCTGCAATGCAGGGCGATCTGCTTTGCCACCGCTTATCTGCTCTTCAAATACTCTTTCACATTCACCTAAGTCCTGACGGTCAAGCGACTGATCAATACTTGATACTCTTCTATATCCAACCCTCATTCCGGGACATCTCCTGTGTAACATTAACTCTAGACCCTTATTAGAAGAGCCATTTCATTCCGTTTTAGCCCCATATTCCTTGCTGAAAGTGTAACATTCATTGATGTCACTTATGGTGTACCCTGTGTTCACCCTCAGTCATCATACTCTTCAAAGTAGCCCCACTCTTTGACAGTTATGATAGCTTCAATATGTTTAACCAAGTCCTTAACATTCCTTCCAGTGCCGTATTCTGCATGGATCTTGTTAGACTGCTTTGACTTATGCCCCATGATATACTCACCTATATTTTGAGGTACTGATGCCGCCTGATACTTATCCGTAAATGTGTGCCTTAATGAGTATGGGCTTAGTAAGGCATCATCATCTGGACGTTGATTTTCAACAAGTGCAGATAGCTTCTTTGATCTATCTCCAGATGCATGTGTTCCAGATCCAAATCTTGGGAACAAAAGATCAGCACCACTACCAGTAAAGTGATTATCAATGTAACCTTTCAAGTGTGATAGTAACGGTTCTATAATAGGTAAGGCTCTTTCAAGTCTCTTCTTTCCAAGGACCCTATATTTGTTATTCCTAATTATAAGGTGAGGTGTTTCAACTTTGAGTTTTATATCTTCTCTAAGCAAACATGCGGCCTCACCTGTTGGTGCGCCATACGCTTCCATTATCAAGCCAATAGTTTTAATCTCTGGATCAGTATTATCTAGAAGCTGCCGCATGAAAACAGCATGTTCGTCAGGAGTAAATGACCGCCTGACCTTAGTGTCTCTTTCTTCTTTGCTATTATTGTCTGCAACTAAAACACTGAAATGATTAATAACTGCTTGCTCTGGGTACATCTTATTCCAGTTATTCAATATGGCAGCATAAGTTCTTAGGTTTTTACCTCTGGTGGCAGCATTAGACCAAGTATCATTTACAAAGTCTCGTAGTAGAGTGAAGTCCAGAGCATCTAATCTTGTCTTCATACCTAAAGGTAAAGCTATTGATAGCCTTTGACATAGACTAATGACTGCATTTTTCCACTTCTGGGCAGTATCAGCGTTGCGAGGTTTGTCTAAGTTATGTTTGAGATAGGCATACATAGCATCTGACCAAGTAGGGTCAGGTGTAAGCTCTGGATCACCTGTCATTATTTTATATTTAATTACATCTGGATCACCACTATCCCAAGGCTGTTTTGGATTGCGAGAGCTAGGCTTTGCCATCAAGCCCACCATATCAACGTCACCATACCTAGACTGCAATCTTTTCTTCAGGCTGTTAACTTCCATTCTGTAAGAGAGTAAGTTTACAAATGAATTACCTTTTTTCTTAAGCTCCTCAAAGACCTCAAAGACTTCTTCATCAGTTAATTTATCCTGTGCAAGTATAACAGGAATTGCTTCAGTTATGCTTTCCATAAACCGCATAAATCCAGCAGGACTTGCAGTTACATCAAGCTTGGGTTGATCTGTTGGGTGAAGATTACGGTTCTTCAAATCCTTAATAACCTCAACCACCTTTTGTTTAGGCGCAACCTCTGGTGATATATCTAAACCATGCCCTTCAGTGGCCAGGATACTATCAAACCATCTATCCATATCCTTATGCAGTCGCAGGGCATGGCGTAAATCTTTTGTATCAAATGACTTCTTTAGTTCTCGCTTGCCCTCAAACAGGTGGCGGTGAGCTTCTTTGATCTTCCTACGATAACTGTAGAATCCTGTTTTGCTTTGAGTTAATCTAGGTATATTAGTATTCATTGTTGTACGGTGTACTTAATATTGTAAAAAAGGTGTACCATATTAGGAGTAAGTACATTAACATAAGCTGCATGTACAGCAATATTTATTATAAAAATATGGCAATGGCCCCGTGGCTCAACTGGATAGAGCGGCCCCCTCCTAAGGGGCAGGTTGCAGGTTCGAATCCTGCCGGGGTCGCCAACAAGTATGTAGTTAAAAAATATTTTTTAATCGG
>NZGN01000039.1:0-16025 GCA_002691045.1 Marinovum sp. | reverse complement strand
TCGGGAGATTTGAAAGCTCTTAAGGTTACTAAGATTTTTACCTGAGAACAATAATTCCCCATTTGTTTCTATCAATTGGAAAATTGATTTCACGGTTGTGCTTTTCCCGGTGCCATTACGGCCCATTAAAGCCACAATTTCGCCTTCGTTAACCTTAAGGTTTACATCAAATAAGGCTTGGCTTTCTCCATAATAAGCTTTGAGTGATGATATAGATAAAAGGCTCATTCTAGCCTTCCCCCAAATAAGCTTTTTGAACTGTTGGGTTTTTTTTAATTGAACTGGCTTTATCAGATGCGATTACGCGGCCATAATCTAAAACTGTTATTCTATCAGCTAGAGCAAAAACAGCGTCCATATCATGCTCTACTAATAGTATAGGGGCTTGTTCTCTGAGCTTATCAAGAAATTTAGTGAGTTGGTTTGTTCCATCGCTTCCAAGTCCAGCCATTGGTTCATCCATAATAAAAACTTTTGGTTTTAGGGTCAGAGCAATTGCAACTTCCAAAAGTCTAAGTTGTCCATGGCTTAGGGTAGCTGTTTTTTGGTTCATAAGGTCTTTAAGGCCAACAAGTTCAAGACAATGTTCCGCTTGATCTCTAAGTACGGCATTCTTTAAGATTGGCTTGAAAAATCCCCAACGCTTTCCTGATGCACCGACAGAACCTAGAATTGCATTTTGCAAAACAGAATCCTCTTTTGCTAAGGCAGATATTTGGAAAGTTCGTCCAATCCCTAGTGACGCACGTTTTTCCGTAGGTAGATTAGTTATATTTTTACTTGCTAAAAATACTGATCCTTTATCAGAAGTTAAGGAGCCACAGATTTGAGCGATTAAGGTGGATTTTCCCGCACCATTGGGTCCAATAATGGCATGAATTTCATCTGTGCTTATATCTAGTGATACATCTTGAACTGCAACCAGTGATCCAAATCTCTTACATAGATTTTTTGCTTCAAGGATAGCTTCATTCATTTTGTGCATCCTCTCGACAAACTAAGCCAATAACACCGCCTTTTCCGAACAACACTATCGCCAAAAGAATTAAGCCTAGAAATATATGCCAGTAGTCACTTATTCCTCCGATAGAATGCTCCAGCCAAACAAAAATTAATGCGCCTATAACGGGGCCAAACAATCGACCCACACCCCCAATTATTATAAACACAATGAATTCTCCGCTTAGTTGCCAACTGAACATACTAGGGCTGACAAAGCGATTGAGATCTGCAAATAAAGCTCCTGCTAGTCCAGTAACGGCCCCCGACAATATGAACGCTGTTAATTGAAGTTTGTGGAAATCAAAGCCTACTGCTTCAACACGTTGTCTCGATTGCCGCGAAGCATTTAGCGCTAGACCAAAAGGAGATTTAATTAGTCGCCCCATAAAGAAAAGCACAATGAAAAGGATTGTGCTGCAAATGATAAAGAATTGTATGGGATCCAGAGTATTAAGGCCTGGGAAGCTATTTCTCATATAAATTGAGAGGCCATCCTCGCCTCCATAAGCGCTCCAAGATGTTGAAAAATAATACATCATTTGAGCGAACGCTAACGTTATCATTATAAAATAAACGCCGGTTGTTTTAAGGGAAATCATTCCTATGATAGCTGCTAACAAGGCCGATAATACAATGGTTATAATCCAAATTAAGGGCATAGATTTAGTACCCTCAAATATAATAGGCCACTCAATTAACGTCACATAACTTTGGGAGTGCCAGGCTAGTATGCCCATAACGTAGCCACCCAAACCAAAAAAGGCTGCGTGCCCAAAGCTTACAAAACCGCCTATTCCTAACGCAAGATTCAGTCCTACTGCAGCGATTGCAAAAATTACCGCTCTAGTCATTAGGGTTATAATAAATGGCTCATCATTCAAATATGCCCAAATAGGGATCAATATAAGCAACCCCAAAACAAAGGTGTTTAGGTGGCGCTCTTTTATCATAATTTTTTTCCGAATAGACCCGTAGGCCGCCATACTAGAACAATACTCATTAGAATGTAGATAGACATTGATGCAATTGATGACCCGACATTTGTTGCTGTAGCTAAGTCCATAAAAAGGCCAAATAACTTGGGTAAGAATATTCCTCCAAGGGTATCTGTAAGACCAACCAGAATACTGCCAGTAAGAGCGCCTTTTACCGAACCTATGCCACCAATTACTATTACAACAAAAGCAAGAATGAGTACGGGTTCTCCCATCCCCACCTCAACAGACTGTATTGCCCCCACTAATGCGCCGGCAAGCCCTGCCAATGCAGCGCCCAGAGCAAATACAAAAGTATAAAGTTTTGAAATATTTACACCAAGCGCTGATACCATTTCACGGTCATTTTCACCGGCGCGTATTTGTACTCCAAGGCGGGTCTTTGTAATCAAGAGTCCAAGCCCGGTACCTATAATTAGCCCAAACACAATGAGTGTGATTCTATATAATGGATACTGTATACCCCCAGGTAGAGTGACTGCGCCTTGAAGATATGAAGGAACATCCAAGTAAAGTGGAAAGGAACCGAAAACCCAGCGTGTTCCTTCCGAAAATATCAGAATTAACGCAAATGTTGCTAGCACCTGGTCTAAATGGTCTCGGTTATACAACTTCCTTATTATCGTCATCTCAACAATAGCACCAGCCAGAGCTGCTGCAGACAAAGCCGCAACTAATGCCAGAATGAAAGAACCAGTCGCGCTTGCCACTGCAGCGGCTATGAATGCTCCGACCATATAGAGAGAACCATGGGCTAGATTTATTAAACCCATTACCCCAAAAATCAGTGTCAGACCCGCTGACATTAAAAATAACATTATCCCAAACTGTAGACCGTTTAAGATTTGCTCCGCGATTAAGACTAACGACATTTAGTTATTTTCGGCTAACAACTGTGAAAAATGTTGGGCCAATTCAAAAGTGGCCCAACAATTCTAATTACATTTTACAATCGTCTACGTAAGCATTGGAGTGATTTTCCAAAACCATAGATAACACCTTATTCGTGAAAACATCACCTTCTTGGATGACTTGGCGAGCATAGATGGATTGTATTGGGTGTTGATTACTAGCGAAACTAAAATCGCCACGTGTACTGTCGAAATCTGCAGCACGTAGCGCATCACGAAATGCACCAGCATTTTTGGCGTCTGCTTTTTCTAAAGCAGAAATTATTAGATTTGCTGTATCAAAACCTTGGCTGGCATAAAGAGATGGAAGCCGACCATAAGCCTCCTGAAAGCTCTTAACAAAGGCTTTGTTTGCAGCATTATCTAGATCCTTATTCCACTGCGATGTATTCACAACACCGAGGGCAGCAGCGCCAACAGCTTGAAGAATTCCCTGGTCAAAAGAAAATGCTGGACCCGTCAAAGGAATATCAACTCCTGAGGCGGCATATTGTTTTAGGAATGAAATACCCATTCCACCAGGTAGAAAGAAGAATACATTTTCTGCGCCTGAGGCTCTTATTTGTGCAATCTCCGCAGCATAGTCAGTTTGGCCAAGTTTTGTGTAAAGTTCGCCTGCTATGTCTCCTTTGAAGGTACGCTTGTAGCCAACAATTGCATCTTTACCAGCCGGATAATTCGGTGCTAAAACGAAAGAATTTCCAACACCCGCTGAGTTTGCGTAAGCACCAGCGGCTTCATATAGATTATCATTTTGCCAAGCGACGTTGAAATAATTTTCATGGCATCCCTTACCAGCAAGTGCTGACGGGCCAGCGTTTGGTGATAGATAGAATTTTCCTTGAGCGGTTACTGACGGTACGACAGCCATTGCTAAATTTGACCATATTATTCCCGTCAGTATATCCACTTTATCAGACTGGATCATTTTGTCGGCTAATTTAACAGCCACATCGGGCTTGCGTTGATCATCTTCAATTATGACTTCAATATCGGATCGTCCAGATTGATTGATTGCAAGCATAAAGCCATCTCTGACATCAACACCCAAACCCGCGCCACCGCCAGAGAGTGTTGTTATCATTCCGATCTTTGTGTCGGCTAATGCCGCTCCGGCGATTACAGACAATATCGTTGATATTATAATTGGAAATTTGAACACTTTATTCATTATTTGCCTCCCTGTTCAAAATTTTTAATAGAGGTCAGCAAATCATAACTGGAGCCATTTGCCAAGAAATGATTGTCTGCTTCATTTTGTCTTGATTTTTTTCCAAGAACTAATAGGAATGAATCAATGGTCTCTCAATCCGAGTCTGGTGAGAGAGTTAAAAGGGAACGTAGTGCGGCGAAAGCCAATTCTGCGACTGCCCCCGCAACTGTAAGCGGATAGCGACGCTGGATAACGCCACTGTTTAACAACGGGAAGGCCCAGACAAGCAAAGACCCGCAAGTCAGGAGACCTGCCATTGATCACCCTATCTGGCTGCGGGGTGCGGCATAGATTACGGACCTTCCGTCGCGGTGGCAAACTAAACCGTCAACGGAGGAGCGATCCGTCCAATGATAAACAGTAACTTTTGGCACTTAATAGTGCAAATCAACCTCATAGGGTGGGTGAGATGAAATTTTCTATTAAATTATCAACTTTTTTATTGCTGACTACAGCACCTGTTATAGCTGAAGAGTTAATTTTACTCGATGAAATTACCGTTACAGCAGGTTACACGGATACTGGAATCAATGAAACAGGCTCAAGTGTATCTGTGCTTGATCAGCAAGAGCTTCAATATTCTTCAAGTGGGATTATTCAAGCGTTTGAGAACGTAGCCGGTGTTTCTATGGATACAAGTGGTGGATTGGGTACCTTGGGAACAATTTCCGTGCGTGGTTTAAAGCAGCAGTATATTGGTGTTAGGTTTAACGGCATGGATATTACTGACCCATCTGGAACACAGCTATCTTATGATTTTGGCGCCTTGACTGGTATGGGTTTAGGTCAAGTTGAATTTGTAAAAGGATCTCAGTCTGCCGTATTTGGATCTGAAGCAGTTGGTGGTGTTATCAACCTGAAAACCCTTTCTTCAAATGATGAGGGTTCACGTGGTCAGCTTACTGTCGATGCAGGTTCAAACGAAACTTACTCAAGTAGTTTAAGTTATGAAATAGTAGATGAAAAAGGATCAGCCGCAGTTTCTATTTCGCGTGCAGAAACAGCAGGCTTCTCAGCAAAGAAAACAGGCGCTGGAGCAAATGAGGTCGATCCTTATTCTGGCAACCAAATTAGCGCCTCTTTTAATCGTGAATTAAAAAATAACCTGGAATTTAGTTTATCGGCCCTAAAGTCTACCGAATCTATCAGTTATGATGGCGATTTTACACCACTAGCGGATACCATAGACAGGGATACAAAAGTTATGCGTGGCTCTGTTGGATTCAGTCTAGGTGCAACCACTCATGAGGTTGGAATGACAAATGGTGACTTTAAAAGGGTCTACTCTTTTGGAACCTATGACAGTGATCGAAAAGATATTGAGTACAAGGGTGAAGTGGCCTTTAGCGGAATTTCTTTCACATTTGGCGCCCATCGATCGGAGGAAACTATTGATGCAGTTGGGACAGAGGGAAACGATACAGAAGAAGCATATTTTTTAGACGCAAATACTTCAATTACTGATGAGCTCGAAATTTCGGGTACAGTAAGGCAAACTGACTCGGATGATTTTGGCTCTAATACGTCCTATCGTACCGCTGCTATCTACCGCTTCAATAATGGTGTGGCTTTCAGAGCCATGGGCAGTAGCGGGTTTCGTGCTCCATCCCTTTATGAGCGTTACGGTGCTTTCGGTGCAGGAAACATAAACCTAAAGCCTGAAGAAAGCGAAACTCAAGAAATAGGAGTTGAAAAAGTTTATCAGAGTGGATCTTCCGTTCGAATGACAATTTTTAATACGAAGGTGGACAATCTTATTGAATACGATATGGGAACATTTAGCTATACGCAGGCGACAAATTCTAGAAAATCTCAAGGTATTGAGTTTGAGAGTAGATGGCTGGCTTCTGATACAATCTCTGTTGATGGTAGCTATGCTTATGTGGATGCAAAAACTGGAACGGAAGTAGCAGCGCGTGTACCTGTGCATGATCTATCTTTATCAATTTCCGCGAACATATCTCCGAAAATCAGCTCAAATTTAGAAATTAATCACATTATGGACTATAAGGATACAGTATCTGGTTCACTAGTAGATATGCCTGACTACACTGTGACCAATCTTGCAGTAAGCTATGATATGGCGAATAACTTACTAGGCTATGTACGCATTCAAGATTTGATGGATACCGATTATGAAACCGTCAAAGATTTTAATACTGGTGGGCTGCAAATCTTTGCTGGAATTCGTGCGACTTTTTAAACAAATACTTGTTAATGTGGCCCTGCTTTTATGGGCCACATTGGCCTACGCAGCGCCGCAAAAAATTGTGTCGCTAAATTTGTGTACTGATCAACTTTTAATGTTGCTTGCAAACCCGGAACAGATAATTTCGTTATCAAAAATTGTAGATGACCCAGTCGTTTCACTTCTTGCCAAGAAATCCAAAAATTTTAAAAAAAACTCAGGAGATGCTGAGCAAATTTTTATGGAAAGCCCAGATCTTGTAGTGGCGGGGGTTTATACAGAGAAAGCTACTGTTCAAATGTTAAAATCTTTGGGCGTGCGCGTAGAGATTTTTCCAATTGAACAAAACTTTGAAGATATTCTCAAAAATATAAGAAAAATGGGTGACCTAGTCGGTCATTCAGAGCGAGCAAAGATCATGATTGATGATTTTAATCAGAGGTTGGCAGAACTACAATCTGGGATTAACTTAAGACCTCGAGCGGCCCTTTATTCCGCTAACGGATATACCACTGGCGCAGAGACTATGGCCGGACGAATTTTATCTGCAGCAGGTTTCAAAAATATAACAGAAGAAATAGGTCTGTCTTACGGAGGAGTGCTTCCGTTAGAAACTTTAGTTATAATGCAGCCCGATATAGTTGTCTCGGGTGAACCATATCCTGGGCATTCTAGATCGGAAGAAATATTGCAGCATCCTGCTTTGCGCCCCTTAAAGACCGTAACCCAAACTGATGCTAAATGGGTCTGTGGTACTCCAGCTGTCTTGGATGCAATTGCAGAGTTACAGCGCGTTCATCCCGATAAAGGCAAAAAGCAATGAGGCTGAGTTTGTTTTTGATATCTATGGTGATACTGCTTTTCTTTTGTTCTTTATTGACTGGGCACACGCAATCATCTGTGGTTACCAGCTTAAAAGCTTTGATTTCAGGTGAGGGTCCTCTTGGAACAGTGATGCAAGAAATTCGGTTACCTCGGGCCATTTTGGCAGTATTGATAGGGGGCTCTTTGGGATTGTGTGGTGCTGCAATGCAGGGCTATCTTCGTAATCCTTTAGCAGAACCTGGCCTGATAGGAATTTCTGGGGCAGCTGCACTAGGAGCAGTACTATCATTACAAACGGGTTTTGCTGCCGCTTTTTGGTTGGCGTTACCTCTGTCAGCTTTAGGGATGTCTTTTTTTTCTGTACTCTTAATTATGTTACTCGCTGGTAAGCAAGGACGCTCTTTGACTTTGATTTTGGCAGGTATAGCCATCAGCGCACTTGCTGGTGCCATGCTGTCTTTGGTTTTAAATTTATCTCCAAATCCATACGCAACTGCTGAAATTGTATTTTGGATGATGGGCTCATTGGCTGATAGATCTTTTAATCATGTCTGGCTTGCTCTTCCATTTTGTGTTGTGGGTTCTGTCATGCTTTTATCTATTGGGCCTGCACTTAATGCTTTGACGCTGGGTGAAGACACTGCGCAAACGATGGGCATTAGTTTGGTAAATACGCGTTATATTTTGGTAATTGGCGTTGCAGCTATGATTGGGGCAACAACAGCCGTTGCTGGAGCCGTTGGGTTTGTCGGACTGGTGGTTCCTCATATTCTAAGGCGCTGGGTGAAATCACAACCATCTCGTTTAATGTGGGCATCAATGTTAGGTGGGGCGGCCTTGGTTTTAGCTGCTGATATATTAGTACGTGTTGTATTACCTGATCGTGATTTAAAACTGGGAGTAGTCATGGCTATTCTGGGTGCACCACTATTTTTACATCTCATCTATAAAACTAGAGCTGAATTATCATGAGCCTTTTGACTTTGGATAAACTTTCAGTTTTTCGCGGGGACTGTCCAGTTGTTGATAGTGTCTCTCTCGCACTTGAGCATGGTGATTTTATTGGGCTAATCGGTCCAAATGGTGCCGGTAAAACAAGTTTAATGCGCGCCGCTCTTGGCATTTTAGAGCATAAAGGGTCCTCTTCTTTAGCATTGATGCCACAATCAGACCGAGCAAAGCAAGCTGCTTGGTTACCACAAGATAGAGAAATTGCTTGGGGATTGAGTGTTCGTGATTTAGTTGGTCTTGGGCGCTTACCATTTGGGTCAATTCAAAAAAATGATAGGCATGTTGAGGCAGCAATTATCAAAATGGAGCTCTCAACTTATTCAGATCGTATTGCAACGCAACTCTCAGGAGGTGAGCAGGCACGAGTGCTGATTGCACGTGCTTTGGCTCAAGACACTCCGATTTTAATGGCTGATGAGCCAACAGCTAGCCTTGATCCAGCAAACCAAATTAGCACGCTGAAAACTTTTTCAACGCTTGCACAAGCTGGGAGAGGAATAATAGCTTCCATGCACGATCTAGGTTTGGCTGCACGCTATTGCACGAAATTGGCATTGCTTCACCGGGGAAAATTAATAGCTTTTGGGTCTGCTGATGCAGTATTAACACCAGATAATCTGCGGACTGTATTTTCTATCGAAGCACATTACGAAAAAACTAAGGAAGGCATAATTTTTCAACCTTTGTCGGTCCTTAATAACAGTGATAAAAATTCTACTCAGGGAGATGCCTTGAAATGATAATACATTTACAAGATACACTGAATGTTGGTGGGCCAGCTTTATGGGTAATATTTGGAATATCGGTAGTCTTATTAACCGTTGGACTTTGGAAGTTTTGGCATCTCATTAAATTAGGGGCTTGGAATAGAAAACAAGCTGAAGAAATTTTAAGACTTTGGTTAGAAAAAAAAGTTGAGCCAGTTGATATTAATCAGCAAAGCATAAGGGCTAAAGTTTTAGGACAAACTATTTTAGCGATATCTGAAAAGAATTATTCTGATGAAATGGTCAGAGAAGAATGCGTGCGGCTGGCTAATAAAGACTTATATGAGGCACGGCGTGGTTTAAGGATCATTGATTTAATAATTACTATTGCTCCATTGGTTGGATTACTAGGAACTGTATTGGGCATGATTGAGGCTTTCCAAGCTCTTCAAGACAGTGGAGCTCAGGCAGATCCTTCAGCTTTAGCAGGGGGCATTTGGGAGGCTTTATTAACAACTGCAGCAGGTATGGGAATTGCTATTCCAGCATCAATTTTACTGAGTTGGTACGACAGCGTCGTTTCAAATATTCAGGCAGACATTGAGAATTTAGCGACGCAGGCCATTTTAAGGACGAGTTAGATGATACAGCTTAATACAGTCATTCGAAGAAGACGGCCCAGTCTAACTCCTATGATTGATGTGGTCTTTTTGCTGCTCATTTTTTTCATGCTAGTCGCAAGATTTGGTGTTGATAAAGTTATTGAGATCAACTTGTCTTCAGCCTTTGGCCAAAATGCTCAATATGAAGGTTTACCACGTTTGGTTGAGATAAAATCCGGTAATATTGTGTCTTTGAATGGGAGTGAAATTCCTCTTGATCAGCTTTCAAATGATTTAAGTAAATTAATGCCATCTCCGAATGCCCTGATAATTTTACGAAGCAGTACCGAAGCAAGTACTCAGGATTTACTTGATGTATTGCTATATCTCAAATCTGAGAAAATTATGAATGTGTCAGTTCTGGGGCCTGATAATGAATTTTAGAAAAACCTCATATGTCAGTGAAAAAGAAAATATTGTTCCAATGATCAATATCGTTTTTCTTCTGTTGATTTTTTTCCTTATTACATCTTCTTTAGTTCCCGGACCCAGCGAAATAATTGAGCGACCTTTTGGTTTAAGTGATTCAAATGTCCGGGATCCAAATTATCTTTTTATCACCAGAAGTTCTGAAATTATGTATCTTGGCCAATCTGGAGAAACTGCTTGGAATTTGATTAAAGAAAGTAATCTCAATACTGTAACGATAGAAGCAGATCGTAATTTGGCAGCCAATAAGTTTATTTCACTTATGAATAAACTTAGGGACTTGAATATCCCGCATTTGGAGATGGTTGTTAGTGATTCCTCTAATGGGCCCAACAAATGAAGATTTTAGAGGCAATAAGTTTTGGTGCGATTGCATTAAGTTTACACATTACAGTGGTCTCATTCTTTTTTCCGGAAATACTCGGCTCCAATCAAAAAGAAGATGAAGGCGAACGAGAGACTATAACTTTAAGTTCTCTATCTTTTAGCACTTCAGATTTAATTAAAGCTTGGGATACTCCCCCGGAAACAAAATCAGAAGTTTCAACGTTGCGTAGTGTTAATCAATTTCAAAATATGAAACTGCCACTTAATACAGGTGAGGTAGATGCAGAAATAGAAATTGAACCTCTTAGCAAACCACAGTTTCTCCAAAATAACCAAATAGCTGAAAGCCTACAAATTCCTACTGCCTTCTCAGCGATAGTACATTCTTCAATGAGTATAGATAAGGTAAGCTTTCAAAATAATGATAAAGGTTCTTTAAATTTACCAGATAAAACTGATGCAAATCCAATCACAGAAAACCTCAGTACTAGCAAACAAAACCCAACTTTAGGGACATTTAAACCTCAAATTGATACGAGAAGTATGATACCGGTTTCTCAGCCAAAGAAAGTGGATGTAGATACTAAGATTACTAGCTTACCTGAAAAACCAGTGTCAGCACTGGAAAAACCCCTAAATAGACAACCTACGAAAAATGAAAACCAACTAAATTTATCGCCTAAAGATACCAAAATAATTAAAGAAAATTTATATTCTTGGGGGTCAAAAATTCATAGCGCTATTGAACGTAAGAAATTTTATCCCAGTGGAACACGAGCCCAAGGGCGGGTTATTCTAAACATCGTTGTTCACTCTAGTGGCCGTCTGGTAAATACAAAAATAGCCGAATCTTCTGGTATAGCTTTGCTTGATAGCGCTGCTATTACAGCTGTAAGACGAGCGCAATTTCCTGTAGCGCCCGAAGTTCTAAAAGAAAATAAATATCACTTTCAAATACCTATTAAAATGTCTCGAAATTAATGGGTAATTAAGTCTTTATGTCAACAGCAATCCAGTGGCCAAAGTTTGTGGTTTCGCGTGGCCAGTCTGCAGCTGATTTAATGTGTGGCTCTCCATTATTCATAAGAAATTGAACAGCTTTAATAACTCCAGCATGTGTTACCCAGATTTGATCTTTTTTAATTCTAGTTGCATTTTGCATTAAATGCCAAGCTCTATGAAGAAGTTGTCCGGTGCTTTCCCCACCGCCAAAGACATGATCGTTAAAGTCTTCCGTCCAATCATCAATGGCAGATTTTGGTATGTCTGCCCAAAGACAGCCCTCCCATTTGCCAAAGTCCATTTCAGCTAATCGCTCTTCTTCTAATAGATTTAGGTTAAGTCGCTTGGCCAATAATTTTGCGAGTTGCTTTGTGCGTTGGCGAGGTGATGTCATTAATACTTTCACCTCAGAGCGATCAGGTAAAGCACTCATTAAATTATCTGAAGCTAGCTCAGTAAGAGATTGATCTGCTCTAACGTCTAATCTTCCATAACATAAACCTTTTTCAACTAAAGGTTTAGCATGTCTGACGAGCCAAATTTTCATATTTAAATAACCAGTAGTAATCCAAGGTAAAATCCGATTTCACATATTTGCTGTGTGGCACCTAATCCGTCTCCAGTGAAGCCACCTAATCTTTTAGTGAGAAGCTTGAGCATCCAAACCAAAGTTATGCTTACTCCAACTATAGCAGCCCACCACGGCATATCAGGATATAGAAAATACAAAAGAATTATAGATACTAACCACCAAACAGTACCCACAGAAAAAGTGGACCAGGATATTGCGTCTGACAAAGGTTTGGATTTAGATCCAGCCTCATCGCCAACATGAGATTGAAAGCGAATTACCAGGAGCGGCGCAAAACGAGAGCTTACATGTGCACCATAAAGTGCCCAGCAAGCCAAGACGATGTCCTTTTGCCCAAGCAAAGTCAGTAATGATATCTTACTTCCCAAAGCAATGATTAACGCTAAAGACCCAAATGACCCAATTCGAGAGTCTTTCATTATTTCTAATGCTTGTTCACGCTTCATGCTACCGCCAAGGCCGTCAGTTAAGTCTGCTAGCCCATCTTCATGGAAGGCTCCAGTAAGCATTAATCCAACAAATGTTGATAGAAATGCAGCAACCAACGGAGTTGCTGGAAGATCAGGTAAATTAGAAGCTAATAACCAATAGGTGAGTGCCGTAATGACACCAACGATCCACCCAATCGCAGGGAAATATGCAGCCCTTTTACGAAGGGCTTCAGGACTATAGTCTGCCCACTCTCCCAAACGCCCAGTTACAGGAATTCGGGTAAAAAATTGAAGCGCTAACAAAAAATAACGAATGGATTTATTTAGCTGTTTCATGTTCAATATAAAAAAATAAAATTCTTATTACTTATCATCATCTCTAGACACGCCTGCTGATTCAAAACTCGCCATATCCCGCAGAATTCTGCAAGCTGACATTAAAAGAGGCCATGCTAATGCCGCTCCTGAGCCTTCACCAAGGCGCAGTTTTAAATCCAAAAGAGGGTCGGCGCCCATTTCACACAACATAAGGGAATGACCTTGTTCATCTGAACGGTGAGAAAATATGCAATAATCTAAAATAGCTGGCTGTAATTTACTCGCCACTAGCACAGCGCTTGAAGCTATAAAACCATCAACAACAATGACTCTTTTTTCAGAGGCTGCTTGTATCACAGCGCCCGCCAATGTTGCTATTTCAAGTCCTCCAAAAGCGGCTAGCGCTTCTAGTGGTTCTGTAGCTTGTTTATGCTTTTCTAATACTTTTTCTAGAACACTTATTTTTTTCTTCAGAGCGGATCCAATCATGCCGGTGCCCGAACCTGCGCAAGAAGCAATATCATTATTTGTAAGCCTCGCAAGAAGCATTGCAGCAGCAGAGCTATTTCCAATTCCCATCTCTCCAATGAGTAATGCATTCCCTTCAATACTATGCGTAATATTTATACCATTATTAATTGCCTGTTGGCACTCTTCGTTACTCATTGCGGGTTCATAGAGTGAGTTAGCAGTACCGTTTGATACTTTTTGGATAATTAGACCATCTCTAGGTGAGAAATCATGTCTTACGCCACAATCTACCACATTTAATGAAATATTGTTTTGTTTTGAAAGAACACTAACAGCCGCTCCACCAGCCAGAAAGTTTTCGACCATCTGCCAGGTTACATCACTTGGATAGGCGGAAACGCCTTCAGCGCTTAGGCCGTGGTCAGCTGCGCAAACAAGCATCTGAGGCTGTATTAATTCAGGGTTTTTATTACCTAGTATCAGGCCAATACGAAGTGCAAGATTTTCAAGACGACCGAGGGCTCCAATTGGTTTGGTTTTATTATCTAACTTGCTTTGAAGATCTTTGCCTAACTTGCTATTTGATATAGGCGGTACGTCAGGAAGAATTAGAAATTCAGCGACTTTCATAAATTTATTCAGCCTTACGATTTAAAGATACAATTGTTAATTTTATTCCGTTAACCCAAAATATAAACTGGTTGGAGTCAAAAATCTGCTGATACTAATTCAGCAATTGCAAGAGACGATGTTAATCCGGGGGACTCAATACCTAAAAGAGTTACAATGTTTTTACTGAAGTGTATTACAAAATCCTTTTCTTCAACTCTGGGGCGAATACCTGAATAGCCTGGCATTAGCTCTCGGTCTTCCACGCCAGGCCAATACTTTTTTGCTGCATTTCGAAATTCAGTTTCAAGATTTGGGTCTACTTCATAAGATGGGTGATTTACCCATTCTACATTAGGGCCAAGCTGCCCTCTCCCATTTATATCAATTGTATAATGAATTCCTAGACTTTCCGTCCCAGGTACTGGATATATCAGTGTTTTGAATGGGGCTTTACCAGCAATAGAAAAATAATTTCCTTTGGCAAAGGTTGCTGGGGGGATAGGTGCATCCATCCAATATGATTTAGTAAGGCTGTGGGCTCCATGGCCGGCTGCATTTATTAGACAGTCAAACTCTGCCTCAAATTCCTCTCCTGCGCTGGTTCCATTGACTAAAATTTTTGAATTTTGGGTTACAGTAGTTATTCTTGTCTCTAGAGCTAAGTTAGCCCCATGTGTTTCAGCTTGATGTAGGAAAGATGCTGCTAATTCTGAAGCATCAATAATCCCTGTGGTTGGCGAAAGAAGTGCAGAAACTGCAATGAGATTTGGTTCGCGATCAATTGCATCTTGGCCACTGATAAGTTCTAAACCCACTCCATTTTTTTCTGCTGTACCTTTTAACTTTTGCAGAATTTGGTTTTCCTCATTTGTAGTCCCAACAATCATTTTTTGAGTACGAGAAAAAGGTACATTAAATTCTTCACAATATTCGTAAAGTAACTGTTTTCCGCGAATGCAAAGTTCAGCCTTCAAACTATTAGAGGGATAATAAATACCAGCATGAATGACTCCAGAATTTCTGGCACTTGTTTGAGTGGCAATATAGCTTTCTTGTTCAGCTATGAATACTTCGTGACCCTTTTTTGATAGTTCGCGGGCGCAAGCTAGTCCGACTATTCCAGCTCCAATAACAATAACTGATTTAGTCATGATTTGTTTCCACTAGTTCCAGTAACTGTCAGCAAAAAGATTGGAATGTATAGTTGACATAGACATTTATCCGACAGTTTTTAACTTTCTATTAATCCCATACTCTCAAGCTTCAGTAGAACTTGCTGAGCGCAGTAGTCCACTTCTGTATTCTCTGTTTCAATGCGAAGCTCAGGCATTTTGGGCTCCTCATAGGGATCTGATATTCCCGTGAACTCCTTAATTTTACCTTCGCGAGCCAGCTTATAAAGTCCTTTTCGATCTCTGCGCTCACACTCCTCAAGTGAAGTTGCTACATGGATTTCTACAAAAGCGCCTAGGCCTTCAATCATTTCTCTAACTGCCTTGCGCGTTTCCGTATAGGGAGCGATTGGGGCGCAAATAGCAATCCCACCATTTTTGGTTATCTCACTGGCTACATATCCAATGCGCCTTATGTTAATGTCGCGGTGCTCTTTAGAGAAACCAAGTTCTGATGATAGATTTTTACGGATCAAATCGCCATCCAGAAGGGTAACTGGCCGATCACCTGTTTCCATAAGTTTAACCATCAGCGCGTTTGCTATAGTTGATTTTCCAGATCCAGAGAGCCCTGTAAAAAAAACTGTAAAGCCTTGTTTGCTGCGTGGAGGTAATGAACGGCGTAGCTCTTTGATTACTTCTGGAAAGCTAAACCAGTCTGGGATCTCAAGTCCTTCCATTAAACGACGGCGCATTTCGGTACCTGATATTTCGAGGACGGTTGTGTTTTTTGGAAGTTCGTTAGAGGGATAGTACTGTGCGCGTTCTTCGACATATACCATATTTTTAAAATCAACCATTTTGATACCAATTTCATCCTGGTATTGTTTGAACAAGTCTTGCGCATCGTAAAGTCCATAAAAATCTCGACCTTCAGAGTTTTTGCCTGGTCCAGCATGATCCCTACCGACAATGAAATGTGTGCAACCGTGATTTGCACGTATGAGGCCATGCCAAATTGCTTCTCTAGGACCAGCCATCCGCATTGCGAGGTTTAGAAGGCTCATTGTGGTAGTAGCTGATGGATACTTATTTAAAACTGCTTCATAACAGCGTACTCTCGTAAAATGATCTACATCACCAGGTTTTGTCATTCCAACGACTGGGTGTATTAGAAGGTTTGCTTGGACTTCTTTTGCTGCACGAAATGTTAACTC
>NZGN01000038.1:0-113255 GCA_002691045.1 Marinovum sp. | reverse complement strand
GGTAGTCATTACCACCAGAAGTTAAGAAAATGTCCGTATTGATTTGTGTATTGGTATGAACATTTGAGCAGGTCATTCCAATAATAATCGTTTTTGTACTAGCTGGACAAGTATACAGTGTAGTGGCAGATGTACCAATGTTTTGTGCAAGTTCGTTTTTAAGAGTATTTGCCATTTTTATCCACCAAAGATTAATGCGTTAAGAAGTGAGTTACCATCGTCAGTAACATTGTCGTTTGCTATAAGAGTGTTGACTTCAGTTTTACTATAGCTATTTGCTACTTGAAATTGTTTGTCAACAAAAATTCTAATTTCAGCTCCAACGGCCGCACCTGAAGCTAGTGTAATAGTATTTGCAGTTTGAGTATAATCAGTTGGATCCAAAAGAACACCATTCATAAATACTTTAACATCGCTATTTGGACCAATATCTAATGGAAACCCATTAGCATCCGCACCAGTAAATGCGGTTTGTCCCGATGTTGCAGTATAACTAAGTAACGCATTTTGTTCTAGCGTACCAGTGTTTGGATCGTTACCGATATATCCCATCTTATGTTTGCTCCATAATACTTAATGTGGTATCGATACTGTTTGCTGTATTCGACTGAACCTTAAGAACATCACCAGTCTCCAACACAACTTTATTTCCTGCCATGACTTCAAGAGCTGAACCTTGTGGTAATGGAACGTTCTTTAAAAACGTAACATTGTCACCGTCCGAGTTCTCGATAAGTACAGTTGCCGCAATTGATTGAGTCACCAAGTTAGAAAGTGTCAAACCAATAACGATTGTTGTCGTACTAGCAGGTGTAGTATAAACTGTGATTGGTGAGTTGGCTGCCGTAGATCCACCCGTAGCTGTTTTTAGTTTAAAGGTATTTGCCATTTGTTTATCCTAATGCAATCGACAATGCTACGGCATCGTCTTCTGGGTTGAAAGCTAAATCTGTTTTTGTAATCGTTCCATCTACAATTTTTGCCGAGGTCACACTATTATCTGTTGGAACTCCAGCAGTTGTACCAACATAATATCTTACAACGATCGATGCACCATTGCCAGGTGCTGCAGTGAATGTCAAAGTCGTACCACTTGCGGTATAAGCTGAAGTTGGTGTTTGAAGAACACCAGCAACCGTAACCAAAAGGTGTTTACCATCAAGTACACTTTCAGTAAGTGTGTACACTGTGGTTGAACCATTACCAGTAAATGTATCTGACTTAAATACACTGCTATTAAATTTCTGAAAACTAATTGATCCATCTGAAGGAACACCGGTTACACTTACCGGTCCATATACTACTACAGCCTCAGTTCCATTTGGAAGGTTAGAGGTAAACGTAATAGTCTGTGGAGACACACTCGTATCAATTGTATAGTGAGTTGATGGATCTTGAAGAACACCACCAACATACACCCAAGGTGCAAGTGGAGATCCAGCATCTCCGGTCAAATTATATGCGGCTGTAGAGCCATTGCCGGTAAATATATCTCTTTTATATGAAGAAGGTGCTAACTTTGCAGGTGTTACTGTTCCATCACCAGGTATGTTTACTGATGTAAGTGGTGAGGTACCAAACGTTTCTATTCGAGCACCAGATACTGGAGCTGTTGTAAAAGTAAGTGTAGTTCCTGATAAGCTAAAGTGTGTACCAGGATACTGAATAACACCATCAACAAATACCAAGATATCGTTAGTACCAGCATAAGTATTTGTTAGCGTAAATGCTGTAGTTGTTCCATCACCTGTTTTTGAATCTCGAGAGGACTGGCCAAGGGTAACACCACCAAATTCAAGTGCGTTTCCAGCAGCATTTACCTGTACAACTTTACCACTTTGTCCACTAAACGTGTTGGGAGTTACATCAGTAAGCCCAAGGAAGTTAGTAGAAATAGAAGTAAATGACAGATTACCAGCACCATCAGTTTTGATAACTTGGTTAGCTGTACCGTCTGTTGTTGGAAAGACTAGAGTACTAGTACTGCCCGAAAGTGTGTTTACTTCGAGTCCGTGTTTGACTCGGAATTTTTTATTAGTCGCCATGTTCCCTCTGTTTCACTGTCCACAGTGGATTATACGTTTATTTATAAATGTTTGACTTTAGATAATCGTAATGATGTGACATTTGTTCAACTAAATGTTCAAGGTCTTTGATATGTTCTTGAAGTTCTGTTTTACTTTTTTCTGGTAATTTTTCTAATCTATGAATGTGTTTCTTAACACCCATACCAGTAGCTATGTACGTCATGCCCATACCTTCAACTCCATTATATTCTATGTCATTAGTTACGTATTGCCAATATGGAGTATCGGAACGTGTACTCATTCCATAATGAATAGCTACAAAGTCAGATAATCCTGTTATTGATTCATTACAGCTAGTATTAAACATTGTAGCATCTAGACTATTTACGTATCCATCTCTTAAACATAAATGATGTACTAAGTTCATGATATTTTCATGAGTTGTTAAAAGACCGGTTGATTCAAGTGGCTCAATAAATCCATAAGACAAACCAATTGCAACTACGTTTTTATGCCAAGCCTTTTTGTGTTTACCATGACGAAACTTAATATGTCTTACCTCACCATCCCAACTTGTTTCTTGACGAAACTCTTCTTCGGCAGAAACTGTTGTTTGAAACTGAGAACTATAAACATATCCAGTACCCAAACGTGACCATAATGGAATATCCCATAACCAACCAGAACTTAACGCTTTACAGTCAGTTACGCAAGACATTTTATTACGTTTATCTTCTTCATTTTTATATGGAATACGTGCTGCTACCGCCGAATCATTGGGAAGTGTTTTGAATTTTTCAAACTCAATACCCATAGTTTTTTCTATAAGAAGACTAGCAAATCCAGTACAATCGATAAACATATCAGCAGCAAGAACGATATGACCTTCAGTGGTAATTCTTTCAATATATCCATCTTCGTTTTTCTGGAACCTGATAACATCATCTACAATATGTCTAACTGAACCACAATATCTTTTCTTCAAATACTGGCCAAAAGCATCGGCATCCATATGATATGCTACATCCCATTTTGGGTCATAACCATATTCATTAATTTTATCACCCCACATTTTATTATTTTCTGCCATCAAGGCATTTATGGAATGAGATCTAGCAAAATCTAAATCTGATATTTCTGGATGAGCATATTGTATATCAAAAAAATCTGACAAACCATTACTATAAGCTTTGTATTCTCCAAAAGGATACTGAAATGTATAACCATTTTCTTTAAAGTCAGTAAATTGAATTGATGTCTTATAAGTGGCGCTGCACTCTTTCATCCAGTCTTCATCTTTAAGATCTAGTAAATTCATATAATTATTGATATGCCCAAGAGTAGATTCACCAACTCCAACATTGCCTATTTTTTTAGATTCAACTAGGGTTAGATTTATGTTTGGGCATTTGTAAGCTATAGCTGCAGCAGTCATCCAACCAGCTGATCCACCACCTACAATTACAATATTTTTTACTTCCATATTATACCGTTCAAATCTTCTTTTTTTCCTGCTTGGCCTTTAATCATAATATTAAATGAAATACTAATTCTTGGAATCTCGCATTTATTAACTGAAACCCAGTGTTGTAACCAAGATGGAAATATTAATATGCTGTTTGGAATTACCGGATAATGCCATGAGGTAGAATTTTCAACAGTAAATGCTGACGAATCTCCACCTTCTTTTGCAAGTGTTGGATCAATTATACCAACACCTCGTTTATCAAAAAACTCTATGGGTGGATGTGATGGCGTTCCTGTAGGATAGTAAACACCACTTAATAGACTATTACCATGACTATGTGGCCTATGGTCTTCATGTTGTTTCATAGAATTATACCACATAGAAACTATGTAAAGCTCGGTATTCCATTTCATATTCTTAGCATAGTCATTAGAATATTCTAAAACTTTGTCGGCTAATTCTTTAAACTTTTCTTCTTTATGGATATGTGGTGTACTGTGTCTTTCAGTTCCAATAGCACCTAGAATTTTTTGAGGGTTTTTAAGTACGTTATAATCTTTAAGTACTACTGTAGGAAAAAGATAATCATAAAACATGTTCAGCCTCAAAGTTCATAGATACAACTATACGTTTATCCTCAATATTATTTTGTTGAGTTTTATGTTCTAGCCAAGAAGGAAAGATTATAAGATCATATTGGTTTATAGATATTTCTATTTCTGGATCTTCATATCTTGTTTCTCTTCCTTGGTATATGTCAAGAGGATCTTTGAATATTAAGTTTCCATTACCTTCTTTAAACTTGGGATACCATACGGCCGAAAGATCTACATTGTTGTGGCGATGCCAGTCTGTCCAGCCACCTTTACCATGACTGTTAGACCAGACTTGACTTACAATTGGTTTATATTCTGGGTTCAATCCATATTCAGACCAAAACTTAACAGCTTCTTGTTCAAACAAGAATATAAGCTCATTAGGAATTTGCTCTTCTTCACCAAAGGTAGAACCAGCATCTCCTATTTCTAATCTGTGATTTTTATAAGGACCTTGAGGTACAAAATCATATTCTAAAGTAGTACACCATATAGGCAACTCGACCAGTACATTTTTCATTTCACTTCCAATACTAAATTATAAAATTATATATTATGCTTCCCAAGCAGGATTTTCCATAGTGCCAGTATAATCGTATGTAACCTCACCAGATTCATCATTTGGAGCAGGATTTGCAGCTTTAACTGCAGCAATATGATCTTTCCAAGTTGTTGTACTTTCAATTTGATCATGATACATCATATCAAGTTGTTCACCAATATCACCATAAGCTACTCTACGCCTTTCTGCTTTATCTACAGGAGGTGTATCAACTTGAATAAAAGCTCCTTCTTTCATGTACCATAGTGTTGTAACTTCGTTTTGCGCACAAGTTACCCATTTCATTGTTGCGCCTTCACCTTCATAAATTTCAAACTTTTCGCCAACTTCTACGATTTGACTAATTCTACCAGTATAATCTACTAAACATTCTTTTGCCATTATGCGTACTCCCAAACAATAATAATTCCAGGCATTCCATTTGATCCATTTGTACTGTTTGTATAGGCTCCAGGACCTCCACTGCCATAAGCAGCTTCACCATTAATTGAACCTGGCCAATTACCGTAGTTACCGTGAACGCCACCTTTACCACCACCAAAGTAACTTGAAGCTCCACAAGCCCCTTGGCCACTAGGTGAATGACCAGCGCCTCCACCGCCATAAAGATTTATATTACCACCAGAACCTGTGCCAGGTCTTCCACCAGAATGGCTTTGCCAACTATTAGCACCATTACCGCCACTGGCAGATAAATGACTTCCAAACGATGATGCTCCTCCATTGGATCCTTGTCCAGAATAAGCTACTCCACCGCCACCACCGCCGATAGTTACTGTTACTGTTGTGATAGCTCTTGCACCAATAATCTTTTCAGAGTATCCTCCAGCGCCTCCTCCTTCAGCATATCCAGATGCGCCTCCGCCACCACCTTGACACTGAACTCTAATATGTGTGGTACCAGCTGTTTTGGTGTAGGTTCCTGAAGAAGTAAATACTTGACATCCGATCAAGCCACTTTCACCCATTTCAATAGCCGTTCCAGCGTTATTAACCTGAAGTGTTTGACCATATGTTCCAGAGTTGGTAGCAAGTTTTGCAGCAGTTACTGCACCTGTTGCTAGGTTATTAAGATCTTCTCGGAGAAGCGGGAATCCGCCCGCTTGATAGTTATCATGAACGACTGCTGTATCCTTATCGGTATCGATTGTAAGTTCACCAACTTGTCCAGTAAACCCGGAGTGTTGGGCAGTCGTTCCTCTCCTTAATTGTAGTTGTTTTGCCATAAATTAACTCCCGACAAGTTCTGCGATCAAATGAATATCGCTTATTGTAATAGAATCTATAGTTGATCCATTTGTTATGTGTATTTCAAGAACATCATTAAAAGAAACTTGAACCATTCTTGTTAATGAGTAATGGTTTGCTGTAGTTCCTAACCAATGAAATTTTTGTCTTACACCGTTTTTTCTAATATCAATATAACCCTGATGACTTGTACCATTGTAATAAAGATCCATAGTAAACTTTACCCAAGTATTGTTATTTATATCTTGAACTACCTTCAATTGTTTACCACTATCCAAGATTGTAAAAAGGTCATGCCCGGCGGCAACTTCGGTAAATGCTATTCTACTTGAAGCAGTACCTACTACTGCCGTGCCTGTATATGCTCCATCAGTTCCAGTTAAATACTGAATCGATTTATTTGTTTTCTTAATTGGTGCATTTGCCATATCAGCACGTAACATGGGAACACCACCACCGGTTGCTCCATCATGAAGTACCAATGTTTTAAGAGCATTCACTCCGGTTGGATCCATAGAAAGATCACCGTCATTTAAGAATGCGGTAACTATAAGATCACCAAAGTCTTCGGTAGATGAAACTGCAGTAGCAACACTAGCATTATCCGAACTACTTGCAACTGATGCGGTAACTAGTCCATTATCATCTGTAAGTAATGTACCTGTTGGATGTGTTTTAGTTCCACCTGCGTTATCTTCAAATGGAATAGTTTTCCAACCAGTACCAGTATAAAGTTCTAGTCCTGTTTGAGTAGTTTCATCATGACCAATGTCTGTGTTTAGACGAATATAACCAATTGTTTCAGCTGGTGGATCAGCAATTGGAATAGTATTGACCATGCCCGTTTGATTGTGTTGTACAAATACCTGAGTACCAGAATAATTTTCTGGAATAACCCATGTGGTTGTTGTGGCTGGTGCATTAGCATCAGCTCTTTTTACACCATTGTTAGTAACTCCATCTCCAGATCCAAGAGCAAAGATATTGTTTGCTTGTGAGCTACTAGTTTTTTCAGCAGATCTTAACCAAAGGTTATGACCTACAGACCCGTTTCTAAAACGATAGGTTGAACCACGTAAAAGTGTAAGGCCAGGAACTGCATTTCCAGAAGCTACTGTGGTTGGTGTAAGTGCGTTTCTATTATAGTTGCCACCCCATGACCAGATCCAAGGATCATTTTGCAAAAAGCCAGGATCACTTGAAGGTGTATCTGGCTGAGATGTTGTAGCAACAATCTCAATATTTTCTCTACCACCGGTATGAGTAGCAGGTCTTTCCGAAGTATTACCTCGTGGAATTTTTAGTGCACCAGTATTAAGACCAGCAGGTGCATCGTCTGAATACCAATCGCAATGCTCAAGACTAATTTGATCTAGTTGAATTGCTTTAGATACTAACTGTCTTGGCATTATCTGATCTCCCTTAGTTCCATATATACAGGAGCAACCCAACCCCACGTGCTATTATTACCGAGCGAGTGACAGAAGTATGTGGTATTGCTGCCTTCAGATCTAAAATAAAACCCATATGTTATATTAGAAGTTCCAGAGTTGTGATCGTGTCTAAAATGAACAACATGGTTCTGCATATCATTACCATCAAAACCGTTATTTGATCTAAACCACGAAACAGCTAAATTATGTCTGCTACTTGCTGCAGTTCCCTGCGCTAATATATTTTTTGTTGTGCCACTGTTTGTAGAAAACCATGGAGCAATAGCCATAAGAATATTTGAAGCACCAGTTGGATTCATTGGAATATGATAAGTAGCAAGAATATGACTATCACCATATTTTGGAGTAATTGATAATCTATACGCCGAGTTTACTTCAGTCCAAGTATTAATTGGGTTAGTAGACGTATGCGTATTATTATTCATATGCACTGTTTGAATAGTAGAACCTGAACCGTTTAGAGACTGACCGTTGATTAACTGAACCTCTTGACTTGATTGAACAGTAATAGAGTTATCGGCAAAATACATTCTGCCGGAAGAATCACCTCGAGCTACAATCTTTACGCCGTTACCGGCATTTAACTTATAGCCAGTGTCTCTATTTCCAGAACTTCCATCCGTTAAAACATATGGATCACTATTAGTAGCACTAGTAATATGTAATTCTTCAGATGGACTAGTTGTCCCAATTCCATAACCAACACAGTTGATAGTTCCAACCATTGCAGCATGAACTGTACACTGATAAACCAAAGTAGCAGGAGCGTCTGATGGAACAGTAAAGTAAACTGCGCCACTTGTAGCGTTTTGAGTAACAACACCATTTGTATAAGCTGATCCACCGCTTGATGTTCTAATTGCGAATGGATGACCTGAAGCATTTACATCAAATCGATATGTCCTACCTCTTTGAAGATTTAGTGTTGGATTATCACCAGTTGCGCCTCCACTAAATGTATAAGCCGAAGCTCCATTATTAGTAACACCAAACACTTGATCGTCTGGTAGTGCAACACTTGGAATAATTGGTGGAGTGTAGGTAAACACACCGGTTGAATTGTTATAAGCTAATGAGCCGTCGCCTGAGGCTGTACCTTCAGAGCCAACACTAATATCACCTAGTGCAATACCACTCGACCCTGCCGAGTCAGCTGCTGGCGCCCATGACGTTCCGTTATATTTTAGAACCTGTCCTGAAGTAACTCCTGTAGTTGATACACCTGTGAGTCCGTCAAGAGTAAGTTGAGACTCATTTGCCAATGGATACCAGTTCCCGGCATGGGAATAGTAAGCTTTCCCTGTTGCATGGACATGCGCGAACATGCCGTGATAGGTAGAAGGACTAGGAAGATCAACAAGGTTATGATAATGGTTTGAGTATAAGATTTTGTTTGTGCCAAAGTCTACATCTCCTGCGTTTGTCAATCCATTTAGCGTTGGAGGTGTATATGTAAATTGGCCGTTAGTATTATTGTAAGCAATAGATCCATCACCGGAAGCGGTACCTTCACTTGCAACTGATAAGTCTGTAAGTGCAATACCTGATCCACCCGATCCTGTTACAGTAATTGTCTTAGTTGCACCTGTTCCAGAAGCAGTAATACCCGATCCCACAAAATTTAAAGTCGTTGCTGCTGTGGATAACGCCACTCCTTCCTCTTGGATTGTTAAAGAACTTCCACCACTTCCAGTAGCATCAGCTGCTGGTGTAAATTGAGTACCATTCCATTTAAGTACTTGGCCAGTTGTCAGACCTGTAACATCAACATCATTTAGTCCGCCAATTGTAGTAGCACCTGCTCCACCTGACTGAGTACCAAGAGGTCTTTCGCTCATAATCCTAACGCGGACATCATCACCAACACTTGCTCCACTTGTAAGTGTAAGTGTAGTTCCACTTGTGGTATAATCGGCAGTAGGTTGTTGGATTACATCGTTAATATGTACTAGAATAGAGTTAAGAGCTGCAGCTCTGGACATTGTAAAGTTAGTTTGTCCGGCAGTTGCAGTGTAGGTATCAGTAATGAAGTCGTCGTTATCAAATGCTCTTTGTGGTATTTTATTAAGTGCCATTAGGCTTTCACTCCAGTTCTTGTTACCTTTACAACCGTTGAGGCATTAGCTGGAGTTGTAAGAAGTCTGACGTTACCTGAATTAATATCTGAATCGAAGGTAGCAAGATCACTTCCGGTTACAATAGAAGCGTATTCCGTAAGGTAAACAGTAGAACCATCATGGATTGCTAAGATCTCAGATACTTGGAAAGAAGAACCAGACGTTACTTGAATGAGATATTTGACACATCTAAAAGTAGCAGCCGTAAATGAGTCTACTACCTGATTTGCGTTCGTAGTGGTAGTGGTAAGAGTGGCAGTTGTAATTACCGAATCATTCAGTATCAGTTCATTATCACCAAACGCAACCTCAACTACTGCTCCCGAATCTTTCTCAAGGAACAATTTACCGTCGGCCGTGTTTACCGCAAGTTCGCCAGCCGCTAGTTGGCTAGCGGTGGGTTTATCATTAGTTGTTGACGATCTTTTAAACTGAACTACTGTACCCATTTATTTTTTCTCTTCTTCTCCAAAAGTTCCGCCATCATGAACTTCGTCTTCTTCACTCATCATGGCAGTAATTTTCTTTTCAGCCATTTCCAATCGCGTCTCTAACATGATATTTTCAGCTGTTAGATTAGCAATCTTCCTATTTTGTTTTGCAATATATTCATTTACAAGTTCTTGTTGATCATATTCAATAGTCATTCAAATCACCTTTATTTTATATTAGTAAGTCCCGCAATCAATGTGTCCAAAGAAAGGTACACCAGATGCATTTACCTGAAGTACATGGCCATCAGTACCAGATGTCTTATATACAACATCATCGTTAGAGTCAGTTACAAGTACACCGTTTTGAGCATAACCAGTTCCAGTTCCATCCATTGTAATACTAGTAAGTTTTGCGTTACCAAACTGTACGCCAGAAACTGTACCGGAATATACACCAGATCCTAGGGTTGCATCTTCGATCATCTTAAATCTGTTATCAGAAAGATCATAACCGAAGAATCCAAGTCTCGCTTGTGTATCATACCAACGGAATTCGATACCTTTATCCAATCCATCATTTGTGCCTGGAGCTGTATCACCAGCCAGAGTAAAGACCGGATCGTCGATTGTTACTGTAGTTGAGTTAACAGTTGTTTGAGTACCGTTAACAGTAAGGTTACCTTCAATTACAACCGAACCAGCAGCACCAACTGGGTTAGGATCAATAGTAATTACTCCACCACTTGTAGATGAAATTGTATCATCATCAATTTTAATTTTACCAGCTTGGAATGTCATAGTAGCATCATCAAAGATCATGCCAGTTGTAGACATTGTAGCTCTTTTAGTACCACCGGTAAAGAACTCAAGATCATCATTATCGTTTGTTGGAGCAGTTTCAGCCCTGATAAATGTATCTTGGTCAACGTCAACTACACCACCCAGACCGGCCCAAGCATTACCGTCATATCCTTCAAATCTACCGTCGGTAGTATTAAATCGAATTTGACCAGTAGAGTTTGAAGGTCTTTGTGCTGTTGTACCAACTGGAATCTTAATGGACGTTGTAGAGCTAACAACGGTTTCACCAGTTCCATTTGGTGCAATATTGATGTTACCGTTAGTATCTGTTGAAGACATGGTGTTACCATCAAGGCGCAGATTATCTACGTCCAGTTGACCAGTTACAGAGCTATTACCAGTTTGAGCAAGTGCACCGTTGATAGATACCGCACCAATAAGTGAAATAGTACCTGTTGCAGTGGCACTCAATGCAATTGATCCACCTGTAGCTGTTGTCATTTGAACATTGCCAGCAGTTTGTACAACTGGACCAGTTAGGTTAATATTACCAGTACCATTTGGATCGATAGTGATATCGCCATTTGTATCTGTACTTGTAAGAGAGTTACCATTCATGGTAAGGTTATCAACGTTCCATACATCAATCTTTTGATTTGAGTCTAGAATAACAGCAGAAGATGCGGTGTTAGTACCATGAACATGGTCCAACATAGCCGTAAAATACTTACCACCAATAACTTCAATATTGGCTGCAGCACCTGCGGTTTCCGTACCAGTACCTATATAGAGTCGATCACCCCCGTTTGCTTGCGATCCATTTTGGAATGAATACGCGAATTCACCAGTAGCTACAGCAGAGGGTGCGCCGGAGGTACCGGAGTTTTTAATCTTAATAATAGTAGCCATTAGTAATTTCCTCCAATAATTTTGGTTGTGGCTTTATCCATCTCATTTTTTACTAGGAATTGCTGACTTGCGGCATCGTAAAGTAAAACGGCTCCATCGGCCAGTCCCGTTGGATTTACGTCTGTCAAGTCAAGCAAACTTTGACGAGGGGCAATAGCAACTGTTTTGGCTCTAAGATTTGTTCCCGAACTTACAACAGCTTTTATATTGGTAGCTGGCATTTATTTCTCCTAGTAAGTAACGCCTGGATTGACTTCAAGCTGTCCTTCGACCACTCTTGAAACCGCACCACCCGATGATGTAATTTCTAAATCATATACGTATCTGCCGGCCTTCATTGCAGTAGTCTGAGCTGCACTAAGCTGAATCTTAATCTCACCAGATGATGGATCAGGAATAGATGTCGTAAAGTTTACAGCAGTAGAGGACTTATAAGTTCTTCTGACCATGCCAGCAGCCGAGTAACCTGTAAGGTCAACGGTGGCACCAGCGGTATCTTCAAGAGTTACAAAGGATGAAAAGTCTGATCCTTGGTCCACTACTAGATTTGCATAAATAGCCATTTACATTTCCCGTGATATGATATATAATATTACTGAGTTATTTATATAGATTAAGAATTAGAAATGCTAGATATTTTACACAAAGGTTCTAAAGCCTGTTACATTGACGATCAAGGTCGGGACCATTTAATTCCCGTCCTTTCCATTGGCAAACATATTGCGGAAGAGCGGCATGTTGTCAAGGTGGAAGGTCTTGAAGATTGCTTTAGACATGTTGCGGAAGAACTCAACATAAAGGATAACTATAGTATTCATTGTTATGTTTCGCCTCCTTTTGGTATCTCATTTCCTGAACATTCAGATCCTATAGATGTATTTATATACTGTTTACAGGGAAGTAAAACTATGATGGTTGATGGAGAAATAATTATTATTGAAGAAGGCAGTCATATCAAGATCCCAGCTGGTACACCTCACCATGCTATGAATGTTGACCCATCTATAATGTTATCGATTGGTATTGAATGATAAAGAATGACACTTTAATCTACGTCAAAACGACGGAGACATGTAACCTAAATTGTAATCACTGTTTTACTAACGGTATTAACGGGGCAAAAATATACTTTAAACCCGAGGCTGTAGCAAAATGGTGTAATGAGCTAAAAGATCTTATGCCTGAAATGACTACTCATTTTGAGTATCATGGTGGTGAACCTTTTCTAGCTCCTGTAGATGATATGTGGAAATTTTATGAGTTGACTCAAGAAAAATGGAATGGTGATGCGACTTACGGTATTACTACTAACCTAGTTCTTAAACTTACTGACAAAAGATTAGATTTTTTAGATGAAGTATGTGATAAAAGAATAGGCACTTCATGGGATCCTACAATTCGATTTGATAACGAAAAACAAAGAGATTTGTTTGAATCAAATGTCAAGCTATTATTGGATCGAGGTTATACTATAAAACTTTTTGTGTCACTTACAAACGATACAATTGACATGGGCCCAGAAAAACTTATGCGATATGTAAGAGATCTGGGTGTACAGGAAATGGAACTTGAACGTATTACACACGATGGTAATGCTACAAGGAATCCAGTTTTTCCATCTAATCTTTCTTTACAAAATTATTTTCTTGACATGCATAAGTTTATGGAATCAACAGGTGCACGCAATTGGTTTCATAATGGATTTATGGAAAATGTATATACTAAGTTTGAGACTGGATTTACAAGTGCGGGTACTTTTTGCCGTGACTGTGAACAAAAACTATTTACTATAAATGCCGATGGTTCTATTGCTGGATGTCCTAATTCGGCACCCACTTCAGCTTTTGGACATATTATTGAATCACCTCAAATGGTTATAGATTCGCCAGGTAGATGTAGTGTAATCATGGAAGAATTATCAAGAGATCCACGATGTTATGAGTGCAAAGTGTATAAATACTGTAAAGGTGACTGTCACCAATTAGCTTGGGAAGGCGACATTTGCGGCGCACCAAGATTTTTAATGAAGGAATTGGATAAGAAACATGGCAACATTAACTAGTCCTGTAGAGGAACAAAATATTGTAAATCGATTTGCCGACTACGTACCACCAGCGGCAAATACTGGTATTGTATATCATACTGGCTCGGTACCTTTTGCTGAATTTGCTACAAGTTATTTTGGTGGTAATTCAAGCGGTAGAGCAATTGGTATTAGTGGAGCAAATATTAAGAACAATGGCGAACTCATTGATGCATCTGGTATTCAAGATACATTAGAAAACGAGACATTTAACTATACATCAATTCGTAATTTAAGAGCTCAACTTAATGTTACTGGTGGTGGAGGTAATACTGGTTCAAGACCATCGCCTGGTGTTATTACCGATGTAACTGCTATGGCTTATCTAAATACAAGTTATAGACAAACGCTAGGAACTCGATCAGTAAATCTTCAAACGGGCCAACTTATCGATGACTCGGTGCTTGAACAAAAGTTCAGTGATTTAAGAAATAAATATAATACCGCAAGGGGAACAACCGCAACAATTACAATTAACGTTTGCCACGCATCATGCCATAGCTCTTGCCATAGTTCCAGAGGAAGAAGATAATGAATGTAGTTGAGACGACCGCTCCTATTGAATTAAAGGAGCTTAAATTATTCTTTAATGATAAAGAAACTTTTTATATGATCCATTATGAGGACTCTACTCTTCAAGGACCAAAACTTCTTACCTATCTGGGTAACCTAGAGATTCCATGTGATATCGGGTTTACTACACAAGAAGGTTTTGATGAGATGACTAAGCACTACCTTGAGGCAAATTTTATTGTAGACATACCAATTCTAAAAGAAAGAGTTACAGAACTTTTACTGCAAATGAAAGGTTTGGTTGAACCAACTGAAAAAGAATTTATTGATGACAATGTAGATATTCTAAAGGCATGGGCAAAGAAACTTGATTCACTTTCGCTTTACAACCTTTACACAGTAAACTCTACGGAGTTCAAAGACTACGTTGAATCATTTCCAGAAGATGATACTAAAGATTTGACTGGTGTTAACTGGGTATCACTTCTAAACCATGAAAGATTTTTTATGTTTTACGGAAACGTAATTGAAGATCACAAAACATATTACAAGTCGTACTTCAATGACTATATGTTTAAAGGAAAGAATTTATATAGTTACTGGGCTAATGAAAACAATCCCATGTTTCTATTAACAAACGGTATTGCTACCGGCCAATTACAGGAGAACGAGAATGCTACATCTATTTAAGAAGGTCTACGTAGCAACTGACGACTATATTGATGTAGCACTTGATCGAGTTGTGATTTCGAAAGAACACGGCCATGACCTTCTCGAATCATTTAAGGCAGCAATGCCTGGTACACTTATTGCTTATGGACTAGAAGTAAAAAATCTAATAGGCTCAAAGAACCTACCATTTACAGATACGGTTGACCTGTTTGATAAACTTGGAGACCATTCAGATACTACTGGCAAAAGAGTTATTATTTACTGTGACCAAGAAGCTTTTATGAAAGTTATGGCACTTTGGTTTAAGATGGTATTTAAGAAGACCAATAAAGCAGCTGCAGTAGATCTTTTAGAGTCTATGGTATTCAAACATAAACTATTTGGCCAAGGCAGATTTACTTCTAACAACGGTAATACCGATACTAATAAAGATCTAGACATCAAAGGGTTTGGTAAAATCTTTGAAGGCGCTCATAAACCTACTGCCGCAAGACGTAAAAAGTTTTTAGATGAAAATAAAGCTTCACTTAGCCTTGAATACCTATTGGCTACTTACCTTGCAAATGGTAAGACTAAAAAAGAACTTAAGACTGTACTTAGAATCCTACTGAAAAAAGACCTAGAGAAATATCTCTTTGAACTCAAAGAAATCTTTTTGGTGCATATTCTTACTAAAAGGTTTATGGATACACTGGGCCTTGATCAAACTTATGACTTTACAAATTATGATGAGATTCAAAAAGACAAGTCAGAGTTTCCAACGCTGTTCTTTGATAAAAATATTTGGAACCATATTGGTATGAGCTCTGCTTCATCGGGCAAAAATATTAACTTTGATGTTATTACTGAAAAGCATAAAAAATCTTTTGCAAAATTTACTAAACTATCTGGTGCTTGTTGGAACGAAGAAGGTGTATATGAGTTTGTCAAATCAGATGTCAGCAAACTAGACTTTATTGAATGCATTACTGGTTCTGAAATGACTGATAAACAACTTGATATGATTATTGAAACGGAAGCTACCTACGAACATGCTGCAGGTTCTTTCTTTTCTATTGACCTGGAAACTGTAAATCACTATTTTGTCCAAGCACTTCTGGATGGTAATAAAGAATTTAGAGAACAATACGCAGTGATGTAATGGACATATATGATATTATTGATGCAAAGGTAGTTCGTTATGGTGAGATTGTAGTATGTCTATTTGAACACTGCAATCTTAGGTGTGCCTTTTGCCCACAAGATCATGATTCTATCCTTGGTGCTTCTTATGAAGAGATCATGGAAAAGGTTGATCCCATTGTCGATTGGATAAACAATAATCCACGGCAACAGGCTTACAAGATTCACATTATGGGCGGCGAGTTATTCCAAGACCGCTGGATTGATGCAGGTTTTCTAGATTATTATGAAGACTTTATTCGTCTTATTGATGCTAGAACCAGTGCCGATATTCATTTTAATTTTATTACTAATCTAGTCTTTACAAGATATACTGAAGTCATGTATTTCTTGGCTCGTAATGATCTTAGATTCTCTATTAGTTATGACCCAGCTGGAAGATTTAGTAAAAAAGATTTAGAAATTTTTACTCGCAATATTAGATATTTCCAAGATAAAATTGAAATGGTTTCTCTTGTAGCAACTAAGCAAAACATGGATAAGATTATAGCTGGTGATCAGATCTTTGAAGACTTATATACTAACTATACATGTGACTTTGATCACTTCTTACCAAGTGTAGCTACCTCAAGAATTTTAATGCCAAGTGAAAAAGAATTATTTGAATTTTATAAAGTGTTAGTGAATAAATACCCTAGATGTTTGAATATTGATCATTTCGTTAATGACAAACCAGCAAACAAAATGATATGTACAAGAGGTAACTCTTTGACTATTATGCCTGATGGTGCTAAACCTCAGGGTTGTTCTGGTTCTGTATTTTTGAAAGAAGCTCAAACCGAAGAATTAGGTGGACCAAAAATTGTTGAAAATTTTTTAGATAAGTATGATTGTTTTCAGTGTGAATACTTCCAACGTTGTCCTCTTTCTTGTTTCATTAAAGAGGATTACAAACACATAGAACAAGACATGAATGAATGTGTTTTTAAGGCAACTTTTAGATATGCAGATAGCGTTTATAAATCCACCACATGCTGACTGGTCACTAGCAAATAATGTGACCTACCTATTAATACAGAGTCACTATAAGCACCGAGGCCGTTATGCAGACAAAGTCAACTTCTTACCCGCTCCATACAAGTGGAATCAATACGAGTCACACAATGACGTCATCCGAGAAATTATACCTGCTGATGTCATCATGTTCAGTTCCTATGCCTGGAACTATACAATTGTGGATGCAATCGCAAGTACTATCAAACAACAATACCCCGAAAAGATCTTAATACTTGGTGGTCCACATATTGGTACAAACGATCCGGATCTTCTAAAAGACAGAACTTTTTATAATTATATCTGTGAACCAACAAAGCCAGGTGAACCTTTTATGGAAGACCTAATTGATGGTTATATAGAAAACAGATTAAATCCACAAGATATTGCATGGGAACTTCGTAATGGTAAAGGACGCATTCATGACCTTTCTACCGAAGATTATTCTGTATATGAAGAACACTTTGATTATCTCAAAGAGTCAGTAGACTATGCTAGAGATAATAAGATGGAACCTTTTATAGTACTTGAAACTACAAGAGGTTGTCCATATAAATGTGTCTTTTGCGAATGGGGTGGAGGTATTAATACTAAGATCTATAAAAAAGATGTGTCAATTGTAAAACGTGATATCCTTGCTTTGAAAAAAGCTGGATACAGAGATGCCTATTTGACTGATGCAAACTTTGGTGCCTTTGAAGATAGAGACTTAGAAATTTTTGAGTTTAGTTGGAAAAATAATTTCAATCTTACCGACATTTCTACTATGAAGTCAAAAGATCTTAATAGGCGTAAAAGGCTTATTGATCGTTGGTTTAATATTGTTGGCAAGGGCCCAGAAAAACATTCAAAGGCCGAAGGCGGTACTGATATGTGGGGAGAGACTGAGTATGTATCGGTAGTTCCAACAGTGTCGATTCAAAGTATTAGTGAAGAAGCTATGAAGTTAGCCGACAGAATAGACCTTACAACAGCCAATAAATTAGAGCTTAGTAAGTATATCAATCAAAGATGTAATGAAGAAGGTTTTCCTGTACCAGCCCTTGAACTTATTTTAGCAATGCCAGGTTCTACCATAGATGATTTTTATAATGAAATGGAAGTAATATGGAACTTTCAAGCTTGGAGTTCTTTTCGTCATGATTATATGTTTTTACCTGATTCACGATTAAATTCAGAATCTTACAAAAAGCTGCATAACATCCAGACAGTAGAAGTCTATACCGATATCGTGGACGAAGATGGCAGTGATAATTGGCATAGTTTGTATAGACAAAAGAAAACATATTTCAAAACCATACTATCATGCAATTCCTTTACTCGAAAAGAGATGATGGAGATGTGGTTTATGAATAATGCTGCCAACTGGCTACTACGTAATCTTTATCCAATTTTTATTGAAAATATTTCACCTTCCCTATTTACAAAGCAGTGTTTTTGTGTTATAATAAAGATGGATGGTTGGGAAGGGATATATAAAGAAATAGAAGATATTTTCGATCCCAATACTCCGCCAAGATCGATTAGACAGCTAGGTGGTAAATTTAGAGTAGAGACTATCGAAGATTTTCTAAAGCAAAATAAAACTCTGATTGTGAGTGAGTTATTTAAGGGGTTAATGTGATATCAGATATCTATACAAAAGGATATGTAAGATTCTATGAACCACAAGGTTTAGAGATGATTAATATCAATGAACATAAACTATTAAACACCGAAGAGAGAGCAAGAGATAACGGTAAAGAAGATATTGATGTCCTTCTTCGTAATAAATTAAATATGTTTGGTCAGTACCTTCATCAAAAGTACATATTGCCAGAATGGCCTGAGGCTGTATTCAATAAGTATCTTGTATGGGATGGAGTTGATAAGGATAATCAAGGTTGGCATACTGATATGTTTGAAGACTATGATGTTTTTTTCCTATATTATTTAGACCATACATATAAAGAAACAGGTGGTGCTATTAATTTTAAGTGGGATGGAGACTGTACCGAATCATATCAGCCAGCAGCTGGTGAATTGTTTATGATTTCAAATATCAGAGGATTCTGGCATAAAGCTGATAGTACAAAAATAACAAGGAGGGTTTGTTCCTTTGACTACTCTACAGGACGTCCTGAATAAAAAGGCTGAACTCTGTAAAGAAAGAGACCTTTGTGCAGAACTATACAATGTATGGATTACTAAACTGCATGATTTTCAAGACGAAAAAGAAAAGTACGATATGTACATGAAACAAATAGCTAACCTTGAGCCATATTCGAATACGATTAAAGAAGAAATTAGAGTTTGTAATAGAGAGATTTGTAAAATCGAAGGTGTAGAATCTATAAGTGAAACCAAATATTCCCATGAGTGTGAATATAAATATGGATACGAAAAACCAAATGAAGAATCCTAAAAGTATAGTATGTATCGATACCGAAAAAGATCAGCCAACGATGACGAATGAACAAACATTCTTCATTGACGGTTATTGGTTAGACAAATTACCTAACCACGTTAATATTAATGTGTTTGATAAATTCGAATTTAAGGATTGTACACAACCAGAAGAAACTTGGCTAGACCAAAATGCAATGAAGGATCTAAAAAGACTTCATAAATGGTTTGCCAATAATTACATTGCCAAGATGTTTGATGAATTTGAAATGAAAGACTGCGCCATGTGGTCTGGAGTTGATGAGGGTTCAAGAGAATGGCACAATGATTTTGAAGACGGTGATGCCTTCAACTCGAATATCTTAGTCTATATGGACGATAACACCGAAGAAAATGGTAATAATATCCAAGTAGCAAGTGGAGATTATATCAATATCATTTATCCAAAGAGAAGAGAGTTTGTATGGCTAAACCAAAAGAAATGTTTTCAGCATAGAGCAACACATAAAAGTGGAGTAAGACGGGTACTAAGTTTTGAGTACATGATTCCCGCGTTATTGTAGTATGGATGAGGTAATATTATGGCAGTATAAGAGAAATCTTATTCGATACATTTGTATCAATAATTATTCTCCTAGACATGCTGCTCGTATATTAAATGGTATACCATGGATTTGATAATTAAGCCAACTGAGCTGTGTAACTTTAAATGCACGTTCTGTTCAAGCACAAAATTAGTAGAAGACAAAGCATCAAAGCTAGATTTGATGAAGATCTTTCAGTTTTTGGATAGGTATCCAGAGACCAATACTATTATTGTCAATGGTGGTGATCCGTTAATGATGGATCCCAAATATTATTGGGAGATTATTAAATACCTAGATGATAATGACTTACCTGCCAATATATCTCTTACTACAAATCTCTGGCCTTTTTATAAAAACGTAAACAAATGGCTACCTCTTTTTAAGAACAAAAGAGTAGGCGTATGCACTTCTTTTCAGTACGGTAATGGTAGACTTAAAGGAGATTACTCTGTCTTTACAGAAGAAGACTTTACTAGGTGTTCCGATTATATGTTATATTATGTTGGATATAGACCAGAGTTTATTGCAGTTATTACCGAGGAAAACGAATGGAGTGTAATTAAAACTGTAGAACTTGCAAAAGAAATGAATGTCGTTTGTAAAGTAAACTATGCTATGGCATCAGGCGAACAGGATGCTCCATATAGACTATCAAAAATTTATGAGCACTATATAAAAATCTGGGAAGCTGGCTTAGCTCCTTGGGAACATAATACTCAACAAATGATGAAACGTATTCGTGGTGAGCAAACTATTTGCCCGCTTACTCGTACGTGTGATAGTAATATTAGAACCATACAACCGGAAGGTGACTATTATTCTTGTGGTGCATTTGGAGATGACAAGGATAAAGCTATTGACTTTGACTTTGAAATGAAAGGTGGTTTTATTACACCACTAGCTGATTCACCAGAACTTAATAGTCTTAAGATGGGATGTTATTCCTGTCCTATGTTTAGTATTTGTAATGGCTGTAAGAAAACGATCAAGGACCTCAAAGAGCATGATATGGTAGAAGATCATTGCTATCATATGAAACAACTTGGCCCAAAGATCTTAGAGGCGAACGGATTAGACATGCAAATGACTCCGTACGTAAATGAATCAATATGAACCTGTCAATCAATCCATCATACTTTTGTAACTTTCGTTGTGATTTTTGTTATCTTACACCAGAGCAATTAGGTGATCAAAAGAAAATAGAACCAGAAAGACTAAATCAATTATTGTCAGAGGTAGAAGATCCTATTGATCATATTGATCTATATGGTGGAGAGATTGGTGCACTAAAAAGGAGTTATTATGATCAAATTATCGAAGTTATTCGCAATTGGTATACTGGTCCTATTAACATTAATACTAACTTCTCTAAGCTTGACGATAGATTCTTCGACGATGGAGTCACTCTTTCCGTCTCATATGATTTTCAAGCAAGAGAGAAACATGAATTAGTATTTCAAAATATGATGATGAGTCCTAAACCAATATCCTTGCTGATCTTGGCGTCACCAAGGGTTATCACAATGGACGTGGACGAGATGGTTCAGAACTTAAATCTGATTAAATCTATCCAATCGGTTGAAATAAAACCATATTCTACTAATCAAGCTAATACATTTGAAATAACTCATAAGGATTATGAGAATTTTGTTATCAAGTGGCTTGAATCTCCGATACAAAAAAACTTTCAATTTATCAATTATGATAACATAGTTGAAAGTTATAATAAACGTTATAATGCTTGGAGTGATGACCACGTCTATATTACACCCAATGGAAATTTTGGTGTATTAGAATTTGATGAAAATGATAATGAGTATTTTTTAGAACTACCAAATTATTATTCGTACAAATTGTGGGCTCATATGGAAAAAAGAAAACAATCTACTGTCTGTGTAAATTGTAATTGGTTCGGTCACTGTCTTACTGAACATTATAGATACGTTAAGGACTTAAAAAACTCGTGTAACGGATACCGAGGATTATTGGAGTGGTATGCAGGACTGGAAAGTAAAACAGAAAATTTATCACAAGCTCAATAGAGAACATGATGATGATTTGAATAGTGTTGATATTGAAATATCAGAAGACATAGTAAACAATGCAATAAGATATTTCAAAGAGAAAGATGTTGGTTGGATTTATCCAGCAAAATCTTATATGGTAGCACTTTGTTATGCTTTTTGGATAATGGAAGACTATAATGAAAATTTTTATAATGTATTAAAAGATCCAGAACTTCTTCCACTTGATCCTTACTTTGTTTCATATAAAGAAGATAGTAATACATATAATGAAATAATTGAAATTGTCTTTGCTAATAACAAAGGCGTTCTTAAAATGGAGGGTATGGTACCTGATGTCAGAAAATATTATGACGCTGAACTCGGGCTTGAATCTTCTTTATCCTACGATAGTGAGTAAATCTGAACTCATTCTCGATGAGGATAAAATGATCTTGCCAGCGTTGGAAAGAAACGAGATTAGTGATACACTAAAAGAAGTAATGGTTGATGAGTTTGATGATTATCTTAGCCACATAGGTAAAAGTCTAAACGATTGGCATCATTATAAAATAAAATCATGGGTTAATAAGTATGATCATGGAGCTACAGGAATGGAAGCTCATACACATGCTGGTTCACATATTTCAGCTATTGTAATATTAGAAGCTGGAACTGGTGGAGAGATTGTATTTTATGATCCAAGAAATTTTGCATCAAGAGGATATGATCTACAATTTAGGCCTATGTTTGAGCCAACCGTTTATCATCCTAAGCAGGGTGATGTACTCATCTTTCCAAGTTTTCTTTACCATGGAGTCAGACCTACACAACACTTAAGAGTAAGTGCAGCGTTTGATTTATATTTGTACAATGATGTTTAACTCAGAGCACTACGGCTTCTACTATGCCGTATCTACCCTTGCCAGATTTTTTAGCCTCAAAAGATTCAAGCGCAATCGCAAATCCGTGAGGTGAATCGTTGTTAGCTTCAGCATGACCTTCTGGCCCGCCAACTAACCGGTCGCCCTTATTTACTGAACCTTTTACCTTGACTGGAACTCTACCCTTCAGGGCGACTGGGATACCGTTTTCCAGTTGGTTATTCATGAGATATGCTGGATATGCAGAGATGACACCAAGTACTGAATGATTGTGTTCACCATCGGTAGCTGTAATTTCAAACTCACCACCAACTCTTACTACTGTACCAGCTTCGTATGCAAAATCAGAAAGATAAAGCTCGGCCAAGTCAGCGTAGTTTGCGGTAGTTGCTGTACCTGAGAAGGTAACACCATGAACCGTTGACCACCTTAAAGCCGAAGTACCTAAAGTATAAGCATTATCTGCACTAGGCTGTAATGATGTATTTACTCTTGCGTTAAAACTGACTGTATCACTATTTGCATTGCCAAGTGTAGTATTACCAGTATTATTAATACTTGTAGTTGTAGTTCCTCCTACACTTAAAGAACCAGTTGTTGTAATTGGATTTGCACCAAAATTAAGAGTACTTCCAAATGTAGTTGTACCTGTAATATTTAAGTTACCACCAATCGAAGTATTATTTGTTACTGACAAACTATTAAGAGTTGAAGCACCACCAACATCTAAAGTTCCTGAAATATCTTGGTTTCCATTACAATCAATACCAGCATTTGCAGTAACTAGACCTTGAGAAGTAGTAGTACTACCAATAGTTGCTGTACCAGTTACACCAATGTTTGCGCCAACACTCATATTATTACCAGAAGTAATGTCAGCATGAACTGTAAGATTACCAGTTTGAGTCATAGTAAGAACAGTTTGGCCACCAGTACTGACAATCATATTTGCTGCATTACCGGCTAGTTCTGTAGTTGCATCTAGTGCTTGATCATTGATGGTAATAATATTATCAAATACGGAAGCAGTCTTAATTTCGTTTACAACATCAACTAGATTTTGTCCTGTATACTGACCAGAAAGAGTGCCGCCATCACCAACTAAGTCGGAAAGACTATTGGTTTTTACTCTCCATTGTTCAAAAGTATCTGTTGTTGGTACATTAATTGCAGCCATTAGTTTAGCCTCTCAATAATTGTTTGCATTAGTTGTTTCAGTTCTTTGACATCATTTTTCAAATCAATCAATTCCTGTTCTTTAGCTTTAGCAGCTTCATTGGCTTTCAAAGCTTTCAAATAAGCTGTACTGTCAGTATTTATAACAGCGCCCGATGAAATATCTCTTTGAAGTCCTGGTCTGTCTTGTATATTTACTCTCATTATGTACCTAACGCAATAACTCTAAAGTCCTTAATTCTTGGAACGTGTGTTGAAGACTGTGACTTAAATACCACCTTGATTGCTACAATTTGGAACGGTGACGAAGTAAGATCAACTGTGTACTCATAATCATTAAACTGAGTTGGGTCATCTGTACTTGGCACTACCGTATCAATAGTAGCTTGTACCCAGTTCAATCCACCAAACGGAGCATCAGCACCAGCTTCTTGAGTCTTATGGTATACCTCAATCTCAGATCCATCAGGTCTATTAGCTGCAAAGATAATTCTAAGTCCAACAGAACTCTGTGCCAAGGTTACTTTTCTTGTAATATATTTGGCTAGAGCAGATCCACCAGTTGGTGCTGTTTCAGCCAAGAAGTTTTCAACATTATTCTTACCACTATCGGTTCCAGTCAATAACTGAGGATTATCAATTCTATTTGCAATTGTATGAATTGAGGTTCTTTCAAGGTCAATCATTGGACTTAGAAAAGAGTTAGTTGATGCAAGTGTAGCTCTTAGGTCGAATGATTTAGCACCAGCCATAGAGGTAGTCTCATTGATAGCCGAAGCTACCATCTGAGGATTCTCAGGATAGTATGCTTGGTTTGCAATAACAGGTGTATAAGTTGTTGGTTTTTGATAAGTGTTTTCGGTACCAGCAAGCGATTTGCCTGTTGTAGTTCTAATTGCGTATGCAATAGATGTTCCAGGCAAAATAACTTCTTGCATTGTAGGATATAAAATATCGATGTGTTTATTTTCTGTAGCCGTTACTGCAGTTCCACCACCATTTGTAGTTGTAGTAGCGGCTGAGGCCAAGGTAATAGCATATTGATCTTGTTCAACCTGGCTAATTACGTGATTAGCATTAAACTGAGCAAAAGCAATTCCACCAACGTTTGCAGTAATACCTGCAATAGTTACTGTAGAACCAGTTGGCATACCGTGGTTTTTATGTTTAACAATAACTTTAGTTTGACCATTAGTTGTAAACAATGGGTTAGCACCTAATGGCTTTGGTATGATTGCAGCATTGTCAAAGTTTACAATACCACTTGCAGTTGTATCAAAGTTAGCTCTTTTAATCTTAAACATAAGGTCTTTAGTTTGATCGGCTGACCAAGTTGAACCATTTTGTGATTTAAAGAATACACCAGCATATGGTTGTGTAGAAATACGTCTTGTAGTACCGATAGAGTTTTGACCAATTTCGGCTGTGTATACTCTATAAGCATTTGAGTTAGCCAAGAGACAAAGTGCATATTCTTGATTCGGTCTTAGATAGACTGGGCCTGGGAAAGTAAATGTAGTTGCGGCTGTAGCATCAGCAGATGTGTTAACATTAACTGCCTCTTTTACAACCTCACCAAATGCTAGAATTTCAGGTGAAGGATAACCATTTACTACTCCACGAATCTGAAGTGTAATTGGAATATTAGCATCTTTCTCACTAAAGAAGATATCTGCACTTGTCATAAATGCACCTTCAGGATTATCAACCAAGAAGGTTTGAGCAAGTGGATCAACCCAACCAATAGTTCTAGAAGATTGACGAGTTGTAACTGTACTTCTCTGATCGTTTACTGATTCTTGTACCAGTGTAGGTGAACGTAAGCTTACCTCTTGTGTAGAATTAATGACACCAGAAGCGGCATATGTTGCTCTACCAGAAGTAGTAATATTTGCATTGTTATTGTTTGGATCATCAACTAGTGTGAATAGTCTTTCACCAGTTCTAAATCTAATTGCAGCTGTATTTGGAATATAGAATTCACCATGTACAGTACCAGTTGCATCGGTCACTAGAGCGTTTGTACCACTGGAAATATCTCCAGCAGAAAGATCTGGGTGACGTATTGCACTAAAGTTTGGCTCTGGATCTACGGGTGTAGTTGTATGTCTAATAAACTGAGCTGCTGTAATATCATTAGTAAAGTCGCCTACAGCAATGTCTTCAAAGAAAGGATAAAGTCTTGTGTTAGGCTTAAATCTTGTAGCCTTAAACTTAACTCTTCTTGACCTGATAAATGGTACCATTCTTACGTCAATGACTCTTTCACCAAGTGATGTTTGAATAGTATCAGGTGCAACCGATGTACGAACACCAGTTCTTGTTTGAGTTTCTTGACGAGCAACAAGTGTTTCTTGGAAGATTCTACGACCTTCTCTAAGATTACCTGTAGTACCAATTTCCATTTCTCTTCCAGCCCACTGAGTTTCCCACTCGTTCCAAACTGTACCAAGAACACCATCACCATCAGCTAGTGTGTTAACCACATCAAAGAGACCTTCGTTATCAATAATAAGTTCTGGTCTTACGTCTGTCTCTTTCCATTCATCACTTGTAGGTGATAGGTCGATTTGACCGATAAATTGAAAGATGTCATAAGGGTTAACGTTCTCTGTACCAGACGCAAATGGTTGGTCAATAATAGTACTTTCAGTATATGGTAATGAAATAATATCACCAGTTTGCTGATAGGAACTTGAACTACCACTACCACTTTGTCCGATTCTTACGTTACCTTCATAAAACTGTGGTCTTGCTTCACCCTTATCGGCATCAATCGAAACATGATAGTCTGGATCTTTTGGATTACCAATGTTATGTCCATAGAAAGGATCCACAATAAAGCCAGACTTAAATCTATCTACATTAGATGAGTTTAGAATCTGAGCATCAGCTGTTTCTTTTTCAAGAAGTGAAAGTGATGTATAGTATTCAAGGTTGTTAATTCTATGTTCTAGTCTACCAATGTCACGCATTGTAAAGCGTTTATTGTCTTTTCTATCCGGTACAACATCGTTGACATCGAAAGTAAATGGATTCAGTCTAAGAGTGTAAAGAACCATGCCATCGTCAGGATCAGCAGGAGTTGCTGGTGTTGAAGCCGATACACCTTCAAGAACTTTGAAGTTGCCTTTTGGATCTATAAAGATCTTATCAATACGTGGAAGATAATATCTAAAGTCCATAATCATATTTGATGCAATCTTACCAATCTCTGTAAGAGCTGCACCTGACTGATTAGTACCACCACCATTGACAAATGATGTTCCATCGTCACGTACACGTGGGCGGAAGTCTAATACATCTCTTAGTTCGTATAGCTTATTTGCCGCTGCATATGATGGAATGTTAGCGTAAGTAACCTGGCCAGTGTATGAGTCTACCGAGAAGTAGTCACCAGCACCGTGTGTGAAGTAATCAAAGACGACTAGGATTCTACCAGTTGGAGGTGGCATTCCTGGCTTAAGTTTAATTCTACCAATGTCATAAAAGTTATCTCTTTGGCCGTCATCTAGTTCATACCTACTTGTAATATTTAGATCTGAGGTAGTTGCATTTGTACCAGCAGCTTGTGAGTCATGGACCGCAACTAGTCTAAAAATATCTGCCTTGATAAGAGAATCAAATCCATTTACTGTAGTATTAGGTGTCTGAATATTCAGATTGTGGTTTGTTACCAAGGTCTTTTGTTTTTCTTGTGCAACTCTTTTTACAACTGTTGCAATAACAATAAGTGTTTGATTTGAAAGGCCTGCACCAGTAAGATCAATATTAAGGTTGACATTATTTGTACCGGAAATTGCAAGTCTTGAAGCACCACCAGTACCATCGGACAATGACATGTCGTAGACTGTACCAGTGCTGGAATCAGCAACTAGGAAGTCAATACCAGAATAAGGTGTTTGGAAAGACTCATCAGATCCTGCAGTAATAGTACCAAGACCAGATGAAAGTGTTTTTGTATAAACTCGTCTTACTGTAATTGTAGTATCAATTGCGTTTGTAGAATCTCTGATAGTCTCTACTGTTTGATATGGAAGTGGGAACAACAGGTCGTTATTTGCAATACCTTCCAGTACTGCTGAACCACCAACCTTTACTGTGGTTGAAGCAAACTTACCTGATGTAGAACCTACCGTATTGATAGTGTTAACTGCCGAGAACAGGTTTGATCCTGACATTTGAATATCAAAGAGATATAGTTTATAGACTGCACCAGAAGTACCTGGTGTACCAGAATGAAGTTCATATGCTCTTGCTCTTGCCGTACCAATTACAGTACTACCTGAGCTAATCAAGTCTAGTTTTTCGTAAGTGCTAACGTCTGGTAAGTTAGTAGTTGTATTGACCTTTGTAAAGTTACCCAATTGAAAAGCTACAATAGAGTTTTGAACTTGTTCTGTATCTCTTGCTTTGTTAACATCAAGAAACGTAGTTGAAAGCGTTTCAATTTCATAACCACGAACATATGCTTTACCTGGCTCCATACCAATTGCAAGTTTTGCATCACTACCACCTTGGGCTGAAGTAAAGATACCTCGATTATCATTTGCCTTTAGGTGTTCTCTTACATCAATACCAAAAGGTCTTACTGCATAGTCGCCTGATTCATCATAGGTTCTACGAGCAAAGGTATCCTCAAGGACTGAGTATTCGGTTGATCTGATTTGATTAGCAATAACACCATTTTCAACTCTAAGTAGTTCAATAAAGTTTTGATCGTCTGTAGCGGCCAAACCTTTCTTTGCAAGTGTAAGTACAATCTTATATCTGTTAGCGCCAGGAGCCGCAAAGTTTGGAGAACCTGTGGCGTTATCATTTAGATTGGAATCAGTTGTAGATGATACAATACTTTCGTCTACTGTAAGACCAACTCTATATGATGGAGTGTTAGTATACTTATCAAGGACAAGTGTTTGACTTAGTACAAAGGCAAAGGTTCCATTGACATAGTAAATGCCTGGTTGAATATTAACTGCAGATCCAAACCCTACACTACCAGCTACGTTTTCAATTTGAGCTGATCTTGGTGTGGAAGCGTTAGATACTACAACCTCGTTTTGTGCAAAGGTCTTTGTGACCTTATCTGTGCCGGATCCAGTATATTTTACAAAAAGCGTAATAGGATCCGAACCGGTTACTGGTACGGTGCCGACAACCTTAGCCGTAACACCAGTCGTTGAACCGGTAATAATTGTATTTAGAAATTCTGTTCTATAGTTTTCAACATCTACACTGTTAAAAAGATTTCCGACTTTAATAAACCCATAGTCTTTATCAAGAGCAGTTGCACCAGGAATAACCATAGCGCCGTCTTCAAAGGTATGATCAGCAAAGCTTTTGATCTGGTTTTGAAGAGTTGATTGGAGTTGTGTTAGCTCCCTAGCTTGAAGAGCAACTGAAGGACGAAAGAGGATGCGATAATATTGGGTCTTCGCATTGGTCTCAAAGTCGTCGTAATATGGGGAAATGTTAAAATCGAGTGTCATTATTTTTTACCTTAAAACTCTAGTACAAGTTTAATATCTTCAATCTGCGAATTTGCTCTTGCCACCGCACTTCTATTCTCGATGTAAATTACTTCACCTGAAAATTTTTCAACTTCCGGATCTCCAAGAGAACTGATTGTTGCCGATACTGAACTTGCATTACTTACTGTTTCAGAGCTTTGGAATGCTCCAAATCCTGTGGTTGCATCTTGATGATAGCGAATAGTATTAGTTCCGGTATCAATCGAAGTTATATAGGCTTGTGCTCCGGATGTACCGCCAGTAATGATATCATCTACTGCAAAGTTACCACCAGTTGGAGCATTAGTTACAATCGATCGAGTAGCTTGTAGTGTGGAAGCTGTGGCTACCGTAGTAGTTCCATGATTAAATGGGTTACGAAGTAGACCAAGTTGACGGAAGTCATTATCAACTGGGAAGTCACCGGAACCTTCAGCCGAATCTAGTTGAACGTTTGCCATAATAAAGAATCCACCAAGTTCATCAGCTGCATTTGCACCATGACCACCTGGAGGTGAGATAACAACTCTTGCCGCAGCTCCAGTTCCTCCACCGCCGGTAATAGTAACTGTAGCTTCATCATAACCTGATCCAATATTACTCATTGAGATACCAGTAACTGCACCACCTACGACTGTGGCCGAGGCAGTAGCACTAGCACCGTTACCCGTAATTGTAACAGTTGGATTGGATGTATATCCTGATCCACCAGCTGTTATAATAATTCTGTGAATTGATCCTGCCTGCGCATTTGTCTGAACTTGATACTGAAGTGAACCATCATTCGAGGTAAGGACATTAATTGGAATGAATGAGTTCGTCAGGAACTTAGTTGCCTGAGTACCAGAAAGTGCATACATAAACTTCCAAACATAACCATCGGCAGTAGCACTATTGGCTGCGTTGACGGTTTGTCCTGTCGGTTTAACAGTTGATGAGCCTGTTCCAGCTTCCAGACATTTATAAACATTAAGTTCGTCTGTGATTACATAGTATTGAGAAGTACTCAATGTAGATAATTGATCATCATACGGCGTATAAGTCGTACCTGATAACCAGTTATATCGAGTAATTGCATGAGTCACATCAGATTGCGCTACCTTTTTCAAGGCAATCATATTCTGATGGACGTTATTCTTATCAAATACTGTATCCACTGGAGTGGCAATATTAGTGTCTGAGTTTGGCCAAGGATGAGATCGACCAATATACAAATATGTACTATTGGTACCAATATCATCACGGAAGTTACCCGCGTTATTGACCCTGATTTGTTTAGAAATTATGGCTACCATGTTATATAACCCTTACCTCATTAATTAGTTTAAACTATTTATACGTGTTTTACGTAATGTTTATGACAGATTCGAATGAAACGTCAATCTTTTCTCCTGCATTAGCTTGGGCTATTGTAAACCCACCATAATTACTTATAGGGCCAATGTCAGGAAGGAATTTGTATTTTTCAACATGAAGGAACGTAGGTCCAACAGCATGCAGAGCTTGTGGTTGTAGAAGATATGACAGTGCTAGGTTAACCTGAACACCACCAATAACCGGAATAGTAACATCAACCACTACCGGATCAGCAAAAACCGGAGTACCAGCCGATGGTACACTAAAGTCAGCTGGAAATGCTCTTTGAACTTTTGCTGCATTTACACCAGTGGCTTGTGAAAAAATAGTTACCTCACCAAAGAAAGCAAATCCTGCTGGGTGAAGTAGTTTCTTAACAACGTCTCTCCAGTTGTCAACTGTTTGACCAGTTCTAATAACATAAGAAAACGATTGGTAAAATCTTGAGTCTTGGATAAATTTCTTTACTGAAAGCTTACCGTCATCACCTAACCATCTATCGTTAACCACATCATACTTTGCATCAGATGGTTTGAGAATATCTACTCTTGGGAAATACAGTTCAATTTCATCATTAAAGATAAGCTTGAATAAAGCCTCAAAAGAAGGCGTAGCACCTTTCGACAAATAAATGTCAGTAATATTTTTATAGAGCTTTCTTTTATTTGCAATAATTGTTTCAGGAATTGGCAATGCCAATTCTCTTTGTAGCAACTCCAAAAATATATCAGCGGTATCATCAAGATTTCTATGAACTGGCATGTTTTTCATAAAGGAACCAGGTTGATTAGGTTCCTGTAAAAAATCATAGTACGCCTCTAAAAACGTCATTAGTTGAGGTCTATCGAGTTGGATATGCTCCGGTACTATGGATGTTACTTTATGAGACATTATACATTATTCGGTGTTGTTGTGTATCCAATACCTGCAATAACAGATCCAGTCGCAATCTCATCAATTTGAGGTGTGACTGTAGTTTCAAGCAGATCAATTTGGAGTAGTTGATTTCTTTTAGGAGCCAAGTCACTTGAACTTGGTGTGCCTGTAATAGTAATGTAAGCGTTATCACCTACTACAGATTCAGGATTGAAAGATGCAAGTGTGACCAGTCCTTGTGCAATATCAACAGTACCGGCATCTTCAGTTGTAATAATTTTTTGGTTATTTGCGATACGATAAAACTGTACTTTTCTAATATTAGTATCGTCAGTAGCAATATCCTGCATTTTATGATTGAATCCATTTAGTATAAACTCGGATGAATCGATAACGGATTCACCTATTGAAATGTTAGCTGAGAATGGAGATGAGAATGATAGCTCATACTTTAGTGCAGATCCAATAGTAGGTGTTAGTCTTTTTTGTACGTTAACTCGCATAATTGTATTTAGGATAGCAGGATTCGTAGCGTCAATGGCCGTAGTTACCTGTGATGCTCTGAATACACCATCAAACTTTTTCAGATTAGTATCGTTATAGTTTGTAATGGTAGCAATTACAGCGTTTTTAAGTTCACCGGCCGTAAGTGATGTAAGGTTTGGATCGTACTTAAAAAACACTTCTAGTTTAATATACGAAAAGTCTGGATCTATAATCTCAGGCGTAATTGACACTAGGTTTTTTGTCTTTAGAATACTATCCTTAATAAACTGTTTTTGTGTTTCTGTAAGAGTCTCAGCATTCTTTGGTTTAATTGATAAGAAAACTTTTCCGTATTCTGGTACTGCCTGTTCTTCTCCACCCCATACCGAAATAGATTCAGTGTTTGTATAGTTATTTTTTACAATAGCTTTATAATCATCTGCTGTCACAACTCGGTTTTGCGATAGAAATGAAAGTGGTGCATTAAACTTAATTGATTCTGTAGTCTCAGCGGCAGATCCACCACCAGCTTTTGAAACTAGATTAATTGTAGCATTTGTGTTACCTGATACATTACCGGTAAGTTTAAAGACAGTTGCATTATTAGCATCCGCGCCGTCAGTAACAAGATATTCGATCTCAACAATATTACCTGCAGTAAGTCTTCTGCCAAATACATCATCACCAAAATAAATTTCAAACTGTCCATCAAGTCCTTCTTGTAGGAAGTAGGCGTTTGTAGTACCACTAACGTCAACGATGTTAGTTACAAGAGTATAGATGTCAAAATCTGTAGACGTTGCATTAGTTTTTACTTTTACAATAAGTGTTGCGGTATCGATATTTGTATCTGGAATAACATACTTTTGAGCCGTTGATGTATTATCAACTATAAAGCTTTGAGTTCTAATTGTTCCTTGGTTTACCTTTACTGCTGGAAACTTATAGATGCCTGCGGTAGGTACGATAGTTTGAGCTTCAAGGTTCACGAACGAAAAGTTTTGTCCATCAATAGTAGTTTGAAAAGTAGTACCTCTTGGCATATTAAGAGATGCCGGTGTTCCAGCTGGTGCATTTACTGTTACGTCAATTTCAGCAAAAGAACTGGTTATCGACCTCGGTACATATCCAAGTGACTTGCTGTGAGACACTACATTATTTCTAACTTGTGCGGTATCCAAAAAGATTTCATTCATATTTACATTAGCATTGAATGAATTATAAAAGGTATTATATGCCAACACATCAATAATAGTACTTAAGGCTGATCCTTCAAAATCGTAGTCAGCCAAGTCTGGTTGTGATTGAAGAAATGTTTTTAGATTTGTTTTAATCTCATCAAAGTCAAGTGATGTAACATTCAATCTTTCTTTTGATACAGTAACTGCCATTATCGAATTCTCTCTAAGTAAAATGTAAGGTCGCCGCTAGCCAGACTTGTAATCATCTGAAACTCTAAAGAAAGCTTAAACCTATTGTTGTCTGGTTCTGATATAACATCAAGCTTGTTAATTTTAATTCTTGGTTCAAAATTATCTATTGTGACTCTTACTTGTTCTTCTATATCAAGAGCCGTAAATTCGTCAACTGGTTCAAATAAAAGTTTACGAATATCAGAACCAAGTCGTGGTTGAAAAGGTCTTTCACCCTTTCCAGTAAGTACTAAATTTTTTACCGACTGCTTAACTGCGTCAATATCCTTTAATATGGTAACATCTTTAGTATTTGGATGTTTGATAAATGACAGATCAAAATCAGAGTACAGAATCTCTCTACTCGTAATAGAAGCTTTTGTTGCGCCTGATGCATCTGATTTTGTCTGTGTTCTTGCCATATTACGTTAGGTACTTATCTATCATTTCGATACGATCATGTGCTGCAGCCATTTTATCAAGCTCTGCCATAACCGCTTCTACGATATCGCTATGTTCACCAATACCTGCTGGCATAGTTTGGTAAACCGCAATGTTTGCTTTATGTACTTCAAGTTCTCCTTCAGCCTGTTTTCTAGCTGCCATAAGGATTTGTTCGCCAACTTTCATAATTTACTCCATTTCTATTGTTGTTAAATCTATTTATACACGTTATTGCGTAGCACCGGATACTACTTGATTAGTATGCTGACCCACACCCTGAAAATCAGATTTTCCTTTATCTAGTTCTTTTTTCTGTGCCTCATAGAGTTCTAGATCAGAATCTATGAACAAAGGGTTTTCTTTAAAGTCTTTTTCACCCTTATCAAAATTTTCTTGTGATACTCGACCAGTCAAATACTCTATGTATACTAACAACTGATCTTTAATTGCGTCTCTTCTATCTTGAACTTGTTGATATGCTATTTCAGCATCTAAAAAACCTTCATACCACTTTACTTGTTTATCAGTCATCTTACCTGTAGTATATAGTCTATGTCTTTTTGCAGCACCAGATCCATTAATACCACTTCCACCAGTTTGATTATATTCAGGTTTTTTCTTTTCTTTTTCAAATGCTATTCTTAAAGCTCTTACGTCTGGTGTAAAGGTATCATTGACTGTTTGTAATACTTTACCACGAGTTTTCATGGCGCCACTAAAACCAGATCCACCAAGTGATGTACCTGCTGGAGAAAACAATGATGGTAAAGAACTTAGATCTATTTGTGTTGGACCCGTTACTTCTTTAGCTTCTACCTGTTCTCCAAGGGCATTTAATTTTGCTCCAAGTGAAGTTGCAATTTCAGAAAATGATTTTGTTTTTTCTGGTTTTACTGTAGGTGGTGCAGCTACTTTTGGTTTAACTACTACCGCTCCAGTATCATCTAACTCTTTATTAGGAAATGCTGTACAAGGATCAAAACTTAATAGAGATGTTGGGTCACCAATAACAGAATTAATTTGATCAAAATATTCTTGAATTTCTGCCTCTGGTAATTTATCACCCCACGTTTCTTTGAAGCTAGCTAAAGCTGCCGAAAAGTCAGATTGCGCTCCTGCAAGTGCGGCCGCTAGATCACCTTGCAATGATGTTACAGATGGCAGTTCTGGAAGTGCGGCTTGAAGTTCACCTAAAGCTTCCCCTGCCTTGGCTTCTAAATCTCCAAGAGCACCCATACCTTCGGCAAGTTTTCCTTTGATCTCATCGACCTTGCCCATAATAGAGTCAAGGGCTTCATTCTTTCCGCAAAGCATTTCTTATCCTTAATTAATAATTACAGTACCAGATCCACTAATCATAGCTCCAGCATCTGCCGAATCACCAATACGACCAACTGGAATTCCATTAATAGTTACATTTGGAGAACCAGCATTTAGGTTAGCAACATGTGGTGCACACGGTGGAAGTGGTGGAAACGGATGGGCCACTGTAGGTGCACCCACAACAGCCGTTAAAATTCCATTGGCCGATACTGTACTTTGAGCTGCTCCACCAAGCGTGGTTACAGCAGTACAAATATGTCCAGTCGACAAACTGTCTCCTACTCTTACTACTCCAGGCATTATGTTCCTCTACTTCCTACTGGTTTACAAACATATTCTACAGTATCCCAGTCTCCGTCAGCCGGTACACTTACATATGCTGGTAACATTTCTCGACACTGCTCTTCTTTTTCAAACCATTGAACGTCTTGTTCTAAACAAGTACTTCCGAGACAGACGGTCAATAGTATATGCCATATAGCTTCCATAGTTACTCCTATGGGTTAAGGTTAATGTTAGGACCACCAGTGATTGTAATATCACCGCTAGCCGTCGTGTTCTGTGTAGAGCCATAAGTTTCAGTAACAGCTCCAGTCACGTTATCGTTAAACGTACCGGTAATATTATTTGTTACGTTACCGGTTACAGTCTTATCATAGTTAGCAGGTGTCTCCACCTTAATATTTCCCTTTGATGTAATAGTCAACTTACCAATTGTGGTAGTTGAATAATCTTGCTGAGCAAAAATATTTAACTTATTCATGGTAGTAATACTTGTCTCACCTGTTACTGTAAGATCTTCGGTCTTACCAATGGTGGTAGTTCTTAAGCCATCTACAAGTCTTGTCTCATCTAGTAATACTTTTTGAATATAATTTCCTGCCACATTTGATGCAAAATCATTATCGATTTCTGTATGTTCTGATCCGCCAATTTTACTTTGCCTTGAACCACGAACAACTTCTGTTTTATTACCATTTACTTCAAGGTGATAGTTACCTTTTACAAGAGTTCTCATATCGCCATCAATGGTCATATTTGCATCACCTTTAATATAAATATTGTCCTTACCAAAAACAACTTTATAATTACTACCATTTACAGTAAGCGTTTTATCACCATTCTGCAGAAACTCTTCATTTGAGCCTGCCATATGAAACCTTGAAAATCTTTCATTGCCTGGTGTATCATCGATTTCAAAAAGATGACCACTTTCAGTTTCTTCTACTTTGTTAAAAGGATATGATGGTGTTTGCCCACCAGCAATAAATGGCATATCCCATGTTTTTCTTTCGTAATAACTATCAGCTTCGTCTTGAACTACACTTGTAACTTTTTCAGGAGCGGCAGTTTCAACGTTTTCTTGTCTTAAATCGTTCTTAATAATAAATGGAGCGTGCGTTTCATACATTGCACCAATAGCACCATATGAAGTATCAGGTCCTTCTTTCCTTAATGGATGTCTTCCACTTGGATCTGAAAATCCTTGGTCTGGTAAACTATCTGAACCAGCAATACCGACTAAAGTACCCATAACTAAAGGTGACTGTTTATTATCACCATCTGTATAGAATCCAACAACCCATGAACCTTGTACAATACCAGTTGCACTTCTTCCAACTCCACCACATGCTGCTGAAGTAACGGGCATCATAACTTGAGCCCAAGGTAAAGACGCTGTTGGTATTTTTGTTTTATCGGCATCATGGTCACCATAGATACGTACTTTAACGCGTCCTAGGTTTTTTGGATCTTTACGATCCTCAACAACACCAATAAAAAACATCATATTATTTGATAGCATGAGCTTCTCCGAAACCATCGGTCTTGAGTTCAAGAGCCATGTGGTACTTATCAATATTAAATTTATGAGCCACTGCAGTCACTATATGGGCTCCACTTCTTCTATTATCTATATTTGTTTCTGGTTCCTCTTTATTAACCAATTTGTTTGATGGAAACTGTAGGTTAACAATAGATCCAGCTTCAATATCAAATCGACCATGGATAGTCATTTCATACACATAACTATTTAGAACATTATGATAATTATTTCTAAAAGGAACAACCGAGTTGACATCACTATTATAACTTAAAAAATTGTCTCCAAAACTATATCCTTGATTGTATGCAACCATTTGTTTTGTCTTAAAAAGTTCTGTAACTTTTTTCTTTTCTTCTGTATAAGTAGCATCTTCATTAATAGCTAAAAATTTATTTAGCCTAGGTTTTTTAAGAAAATCATCATCACCACCAAACTCTAAAAGATCGGCTGATTTATTTGTGGTATCAACATTTAAAGAGCTATGAGAGTATGTGCCAAGATACATTTGTTGAAGTGTGTTACCACTTGCTTTAGTAGAAAATGTCATAGGCTTTTTTTGAATTTGTCTAAAGTTGTGAGCATTACCTTTTGAACTAGCTTCTTTACTTGGAAAGTTATTAATAAAAAATTCTTCGGCTATACCTCTTTTGAATAGACTATCATATGAAACAAGAGCTGATCCATTTCTTAAATTATTAGTTAGTATAATAGGAACTCCATTTTTATCTACAGCTCTTCTCATAAGCCAATCAATAGCCGCTAAAGGTTTCCAATTTGGAATAACAAATCTATAATTACCAGAAGTTTCATCTACATATCTTAGTTTACTTCCAAGATAATCTTTATAGATTGATTCTACTATACTAGATACTGTGCCTTCATAAGCCTGAGAAACAAGAGTTGATGCATTGACAATATTTTTTTCTTCAACAATACTAATACCAAACATAATACCGCCATCGTTTGTTATATCAACACTATCTACAGAAGATATTACAAACACTGGAGTCATTTCAAAGTCTAATTTTTTTATAGTAAACTGAAATAATTCATTACCAACAAGTGGAAACTGAGTAAAAAAACCAGACTTATCAGCAAAAACTACTTTACCATGTAACTGTGTATTGCCTAGTTCTTCATAGACTATAATTTCATAACAAATATCAGTAACGTCCATGGTTTTACCATCGCCACCAGTAATCTTAACTCCTGATAATTGAATATTGGACGGAAGTCCAAATTCCTCAGCCATTTACAACACTCCTAAACTGCTTAGCAACCTTACTAATAAACTCAGGGCGAATCACTTTAATTTTTTTGTTTTTATCGTTTTTATCTTTTTCGTGCTGAAGAATAGTAATTTCAGATGCACCAGCAGTACCGCGTGGTACATGGAACCCATCTTTTTCATAATGGTGTGGCGATTGTAGTTCAGTAACCTGAGTACCAATAACAGCCGTGTCACCTGATGTTTGACCTTGAACAATCTCACTATTAGAAAAAGTACCAGTTACGTTCAATACTCTTAATACTCCTAGGTCACTTGACTTTGATACAAACTTTGCAGTTGCACCAGAAATCAAGCCTTGAAGCGTTTCATTAACAGTAAACTTATTAAAAAAGTCAAAAGTGTTAATTGTAAGAATAGTATGAGGAAAGTCGTGCTTTAATTTTTCTTCTAAATCATTTGAAGGAACTGGCCAATCAGTTTCTAAACTTTTCATATTAGGATTGCAAAGGAAAAAAGTCCAGTGGTAAATTGGTGTATTGTAAAGTTTTTGTGATACGTGATCTGGTCTTTCACCTTCTTGAATATCATAAAATCTATAAAACGTAATATCGTCCTTAAAATCAGTTACAATCTTAGCAAACCTAAATGTATCAACAATAGTTCTAGTCTGTCCATTTGCATCTAGATCATATTCGATACGTGGAAAGAACTGAAAGTATCTCATTAAAATCCTCCTTCAGCCAAACTTTCTCTTGTTTGGATTTCTGTTTCTTGGAACGTCATGGTAAGATCAATTTCAACTGGATCGCCACCATCAAAAAATGCTGGGCCTGAAGCTCCATAAGTAGTATTAACTGCGGTGCAATATGCTTGCGCAAACTGAATCATTCTGGCTTTTCCACTTCCTCTTCTTACAAATTCTATTTTGAAAATGTCTGGAAACGAAAAGGCAAAATCTTCTCCTGTATTACCAATAGATGGGTAAGCATGTTGTCTCATTGTTTGAATCATTTCATAAACTACTGCTGACTCTTGTCTATTATTAGGCATCAATTTCCATGTAAGAGATAATTGTCTCATTGATGGAGTTCTAAATAACATTTCTGTTCTTGGATTTCTTGCTACACCAGAATTAAGTCTTGTTTGCTGACTAAAACCAGATCTTTTTCCTAGTTCAGAAAACAAACCAGCAGCAAGACCACCACCTATGGCTAATGATTTTTCCATTATATTTTGGCCTCCACTATCAGTAGCGGCATCGGCAGCAGCAAAAATAGTACCGGCAATAATACCAAGTTCCTGATTATCATATTGCAAGCCATCTGCAAATTGAATACTAGATGGCGCATAAAGATATATTTGGTGAAGTGGTGAATCTCCAGCAGTAACTCTTTGTCTATTAGAAACAGATTGTACAAGATCTGTTACTTCTTTTTTATTTTTTTCTGCAGCAGCTTTGGATAAAGCGTCGTCAACACCAGTAATACCGGCAAATTGTTGTGCTGCTGGTCCTAAACCAGAATCAACAACCGCTCCAAGTATGTTAAATCTTTCAAGTATAGATATTCTTGTAATGACAGGATGTTTATCATTCAATGTACCAGGATATCGAAATTGTGCCATGTTTTACACCTAACTATTAAAATTATCTACTGTTATTTATATGACTTATAAAGGCCGTTACAAGGTAAAAAATATTGGAAAGTATAAGGGAAACCACAAAGAAGTGGTTTACCGATCGTCATGGGAACGTGCAGTCTTTCGTTTCCTTGATGGTAACGATGGAGTAAGTGAATGGAGCTCAGAAGAGTATGTAATACCATATCGTTGTTCCACAGACAAAAGAGTTCACCGTTACTTTGTTGATATTTATTTCAAAGACGCACAGGGACAAAAATGGCTGGTTGAAATAAAACCCAAAAAACAGACAGTCCCACCGGCAAAACCAAAAAGAAAAACAAAAAGATATTTGAATGAGGTATTGACCTATATGAAAAATGAATCCAAATGGAAAGCCGCAAATAATTGGTGTGTTGAAAGAGGATATAAATTTGCAATATGGCATGAAGATACTTTGAAAAAATTAGGCATAAAAATCCTCCGTGGATAGAGTATAAATAACAGTATGGCTGAATCATTTTTTGACAGATTGCAAGTACAAGCATTTAGAGCTGGAATCCAGCCACGGACAGATGACTCCATGGACTGGTTTAGAGATAAATTGCGCAATATGCGTAATATTAATAGGCAACAATTAATTAAAGATCAACGATTAGAAAGAGTGACACGCCCACGTATGGGTGACATGTACATGTTTTTCTATGATCCAAAACATAAAGATACACTCCCATATTATGATACGTTTCCCCTTATCATTATGGTTGAAAGAGCACCTGGCGGCTTTTATGGTTTGAATTTACATTATTTGCCGCCAGTACTCAGAGCTAAATTGTTTGATGGTCTACAATTAACAAATCAAAGATATGATGAAACCACAAGATTTAGAGCAAGATATCGTGTATTAAGTTCTGTTAGAAAATTGCGTATGTTTAGACCAGCTTTCAAACATTATCTTACTGCTCATGTAGAATCAAGGATTGCAAAAATCCAGCCTTCAGAATGGGAAATTGCGATGTTTATGCAAACACAAAGATTTAAAAAGTCTACGGCTACAAACGTTTATCGTGAGTCTAGAAAAGCTATTAGGAGTGCATAATGGTATTACCAGCTAGTGTTGAGACCCTTCGAGGTACTCTTGGTAAAAGAGGTGGAGTTGCTAAAGCAAATAGGTTTTCGATCTATATGCCATTGCCAGTCATATCAATTAATCCAGGAGCTATCTTAACTAACTTGGCATCAGGAAATGGATTCAATCCTATGTCTTTGTTAAACGATCCAAGGGATGTCTCACTTCTTTGTGAATCGTGTAGTTTGCCAGGACGACAAATAGCCACGGCAGAACACATCACCAGACTTAAAGCTATTAAGAAACCGTATGGTTATATTAACGATGATGTAACTTTTACTTTCTTACTAACTGGTGACTATTATCTTAAACAGGTCTTTGATGATTGGACCGCGAAAACAATCGACTTTGAAAAGGGCACAGTTAATTATAAAGATGACTGTGTATCCGATGTTCAAATTCAGCAATTAGGACCAGACAATATACCAATCTATACTTGTACACTTCAAAAAGCGTATCCAGTTACGGTATCGTCTATAGAACTATCTAATACAAGTGAGAATACGGTATCCAGAGTAACTATTACTATGGCATACGAAGAATGGAGCGATGGAGCAAGCTTGGCAGGTACACTGCTTGGCATTGTTGCCAATAAATTATTTTAATAACTAAGGAGTGAATGTGATGGCGTTGCCACAACTAAATACTGTAAATTACGATATGGTTATCCCTTCAACGGGAGAACAAATTAAATATCGGCCTTTCGTAGTACGAGAGGAAAAAGTTTTGCTCACCGCAATGGAGTCGGGTGATGCACAACAAATAACAAATGCAATGAGAGACATTGTCAAGGTCTGTACTTTTGATAAAATTGAAGTAAGAGACTTGGCTATGTATGACTTGGAATATATTTTTCTCAAGCTTAGATCAAAGTCAGTTGGTGAAAAGGCTACTATTCTACTAAAATGTAGTGATGATAAATGTGACCATATGACACCAGTAGAAATTAATCTAGATGAGATTGAACTGGAAGGTAACCCAAAAGCAGAAAGTACTATTCAAATTACTGATGATGTTGGAGTTAGCTTAAAGTTTCCAACTGTAGGAAGAATGGAAGATGTAATGAAAGGCTTACAAGCCAAGACCCAAATTGATATGGTTCTTGGAATGATGGTTGCCTCTATCGTATCTATTCATGATTTAGAAAAAGTTTATAATTCAGTAGATTCTACACCACAGGAACTTATAGATTTTATTGAGTCACTTAATAAACAACAGTTTGAAAAGCTACAAGATTTTTTCAATAGCTTTCCAAAACTAAGAAAAGAAGTCACATGGACTTGTGAAAAATGTGGTAAAGAGAATTCAATTGTATTGGAGGGCTTAAACGATTTTTTCGGCTAGCTCTCTCCCATAATAACCTGGAGAGCATGTTCAGGACTAACTTCGCTATGATGCAACATCATAATTACTCTTTGACTGAAATTGAAAACATGCTACCTTGGGAGAGAGACATCTACGTAGCTTTGTTAACACAGTGGGTTGAAGAACAAAACGATCAAATGCAAAAAGCTCAAGCGAGGAGGAGGTAATGGCAGCTAAAAAAATAGAAATAGATTCTAAATATGCACATTTAGACGTTGATGGTGATGGAATTGTTAGTGATGATGAGATGATGAGAGAAGAGCGAATGATTGAGCTGGCTGATAAGCGCAGCGATATGGAAAATGAAGATAAAAAACAGGATGCCCAAAGAAATATGGCATGGTTTGCACTAGGTGGAATGTTACTATATCCCGCCTTTGTTATCCTTGCAACTCTTATTGGGCTAGATCAAGCAGCAAAAATTCTAGGAGACATGGCTGCAGTCTACTTTGTTTCAGTTGCCGCCATTGTGGCAGCATTTTACGGCAAAGAGGCTATTGCAGCTAAAAAATAAAGGAATAAGTTATGGCTGAATTATCAGATCTGATTACCGAATTAAAAGAAGGTAACAAAAGAACTCAAGATCAACTTGGGTTTATGACGAACGATTCTAGAAATTCAAGAAGACATCTTCTTGAAATGAAGAAGTCTATCTTTGGTTTGGCCGAAAATATTGCAAGAATGGCTGATGTTCCTCCTCCACCATCTGAAGGAGAACAAACAGAACAAAGAAGAGAAGATCAAAGGTTTGCACAACTTCAATTAGATGAACTTAAAAAAATAGCAGCTGCTCTTTCAGGAATGAAATTTGAAGGAGGCACAGGCGGTGGCGGTGGCCGTGGAAGAGGTCTGGGCCTTGGAATGGGTGCAGCTGGTCTGGGGCTTGCAGCTTTTTCTGCAGCTGCTTTAAAAGGCGCTGCTGGTCTAGTGGCTATGGGTGTAGCAATCCCAGCATTCTTTGGTGGTCTATTAGCTGGTGATGCAGGTCTCGCTTTTCTAGGAGAAATTGGAGCTGACTTTAATTTTACAGCTCTTAAAGCTGCCTCTCTTGGATTTGCCAGTATTATTACAGATATGCCAATTGAGGCGATGGCAGCCTTAGCTGGAATTATGGCTATTGGAGTTGTTGGTGGTCCTAAAGCTGCTCTAGGTGTAGGTACACTTGGTGCTGGTATCGCAGCATTCTTCGGTGGTCTTCTTATCGGTGATGCACTTATGGGTGCAGGAGAAAAATTAGGTTGGCTTGATCTAAAGTTTACATCACTAGCAACAGCAATGAAAGGTTTTTCTGATGTAATTCTAAACCTTTCACCAGAAGCTCAAGCTGTACTTGGTACTTTACTTCTTAGTGGTGCTGTTGCTGGTTTGATGTCAAAGAAACCTACTGATGTAGGTACGGGTATTGCAGCCTTTGGTGCTGGTATTTCGGGATTCTTTATCGGTTTGGCCGTAGGTGATAAAGCTTTAAGCTGGTTAAGCTCTGACTTTAGTGGTATTGCAAAAGCTGTGAAAGGATTTGATGATGCCATTGGTAACTTAACTACAAGATCTACAGCTGCCCTTGGTCTTCTTCTTGCTGCCGGTGGTGTTTTTGGTGCCGTAACTAGTGAACAAACTAAGAAAAAAGTTATATTAGGTATTGGCGCAATCTCGGCCGGTATTGCTGCATTCTTTATTCCACTTTCAGCTGCAGATTTTGTTGCTGCAAATGTTGGTGATGGTGGGTCTATTGTAAATCTAGTTAAAAACTTTTCTGATTCAGTTGGCGCTCTTGATCAAAAAGCATTAACTGCTCTTGGTGTTCTTCTTGGAACTGGTGCTGTCTTTGGAGCGGCTCCTGGTGGTTTAATGATTGGAGGTAAAGTTGCACTTGGTATGGGTGTTGTTGGAGCCGCTATTGCATCCTTTTTTGTAGCATTTGATGGTATGGCTAAACTTGGTGGTATCTTAGGTGCCGATGGTTCTGCTACTAAAACACTAGTTACTAATATGATTGATGGTATTAAACCTCTTCAAGATATTGATGGTGAAAAACTTCTACCAACTGCAAAAGCTTTACCAGATATTGGAAAAGGTATTGCAATGTTCTTTACTGGAGAAATGGCAGGTAAACTTTCCGAAACAGCTTCTGATATTGCTGGATTTGTTAAAAGTATATTTGGCTTTGGAGAAGGAGATGTAGATCCAGGCAAAAGTAGAATACAAAAAATGGTAGATGCTCTTGAGCCATTGAAAGGAATAGACCCTGATCAAATGAAAGGTTTAAACCTAATATTAGATGACCTTGAAAGACTTGGCAAAATAAACATACAAAATAGACTTGGTATGAACATTAAAAGTTTTGCTACTAATTTAGCAAAAGGTATGCCAGATTTAGAAGCAGCACTTTATGGTGGCACTATTTCTTCTGGGTTTGGATCTACAACAATTAAAGGATTAGCTAACGGCGGTCAAGATTTTCAGCTAGCAGTTGATGCTCTTAATAAGCTAAACCTAGCCGCTAAAGGTGGATTGGATAATGATGGTAATGTACCAAACAACCAACCTATCAATTATAACTTCTTTGATAATAGTAGTCCAGTTCAACAGCAAATTGTTAATGATTTAAGAGCTAGAACTAATAATAGTGTTGAACCATTTGCAATTCAACGAGGTCTAAGTCACGCACAATAAAAAAAGGGAGGGCCGAAACCCTCCCTTCGAGTTTAGCTTTGCTGAGCAAGCTTAGCAAAGTAACTCATAGTATCATCTTCATCGCTATCGGATGTAGATGGAGTAGCCTGAGGTTCTGGCTGACTCTGCTCTGGAAAGGAAGGAATAGGAGCAGTTTCATCCAGTGTTACAGACTCGGCGGTACTCATAGGAGCACCTTCTTCGCCAAGAACTCGATTGAGTTTAGTCTTTAGCTCGGCGTAAGATTTGTAGTTCTTCGGATCGAGGAATTCCTGCAAACTATAGAGAGTGTTATAAACACCTTCTAGTTTAGTATCATCACCATCATGCAGTGCAGCTGGTGACGCAAACTCCGACTTATCATAGTTACGATAGCCTTCAACTTGACGAATCTTGAGTTTGAAGTCCGCACCTTCCCAGAAGTCAAATGGATTTACTGGGTTCTCATCTTGAAACTGGGGCTGCATCAAATCCATAATCTTATCAAAGATCTTCTTACCAAACTTATAAAGGTATACCTTACCTTCACTAGCTGGGTTTGAAGGATCTGAAACCACCATAATATTCGTAACGTAGTGCAAGCGTCTCTTGCGTTCTCTTGCAAGAGCCTTATCCTCGTCACGCCCAGAGTTCCATAATACAGAGTTCATTTCACCCACCGGATCAGGTTGACCAATAGAAGTCAAGCTGTTTTCGATGTACCATAGTCCAGTTGGACCTTTGAACCCATGATCCCAATAACGAACCCACGGCAAATCCTCGCCCGTAGGTGCTGGTAGGAAGCGGAGTACTGCATAACCATTACCGGCTTTATCAACCGTTGGTTTCCAGAACCGCTCATCGGCATACGATTTCTTTTCTTGAGTACCACCACCAATAGACTCGGCAGCAGAAACTAGGTTAGCAATATCGTTTGCACGATTTTGTTTTAGAGCGCTAAATGACATGTATATTCTCCTTGTATATTTGTATTAGCTGAATTATCCACTTTGTTCATCATATAAGTCCTTATATTATAACACATTTTTCTCACTTTGTAAATACCTTTGTTGCGATATTTGCAAACTTTTTTCTATCGAAATTTACAAACGTGCTATACTTTCGTATTTTTCGAGATATATCCGGCCATAGGATAGTCTCAGTTATCTGCTTGTCCGCCTTTCTCATAAAGCTAGTTAGCTTGTCGAGTATGACCACGGTTTCCAAACAAATGTTTCCACTCAGATATTCATTCACTACGAATGGATGAGTGTCTATACCAAACAGATCGTCAAATGATTCGACCTGTTCAGCAAGTCTATTTATATCCTGTTCAAAAGTGTATGACATGCTTTGATTTCTTTTCTGCCACTCAGAATAGTTATCATCGTCTGTCATCATATCACCTACCCACTTACGGTCTTCAATAAACTGAGATACGTAATAATTAATTAGCTCAGGTGGCTTATCATATTTACGACCCAGCTTGGCAAAGTGATACTTATCCTTTCGTCTCCAGAAAGAAGATGGTTTAGCTGAAGTCTTAAAGTTATACCTTACAGCATCATAACCATCACTCTCAAAGTGGAGTTTGATTGCAAGATAGTAACTGTAGGCTTCAAATGGTTCCATGTTCATATTATAATCCTTGATCTGATTGAGCTCGTTAGAGAGGTAAGGTATTCCCACCATTACTTTCAATCAGATTGAGATCAATAGCCTCCATTTCAATCTTTTCTTTCAACACTGGGCCAATAAGGTTACCAACATCAATAGGATCTAAATCTCTTTCCTCACATACTCTTAAAACAGCATCCATATACGGCATCTTCGTTTCAGTTACTATATCTTCAACTAGCTTTGAAAACCTTTTCTTTGTTAGAATAATCTGTTCAATCATTGATGTATTTCCCATCTATAAAATATGTGATCGCCAATAGTGACGGTCTTGGTTTTAGTTTGAGCCCAATCCGGTTGAACATAATACGCATGGTAATGTGTAGCACCGTTAGTAAAGTCATTCCCTTCACCTGCATAGTATATCTTAAATGCCATGGCAGTTATAAGTGAATAGAGTTCTTCATCAGCTGTAGGTACATTGTCTGACTTTCCATCACAATACCAAGAGAACTGACACCTGTTTTTGATTGGATAGTAAACACCTTTTGTCTTCCAGCTTTCTCTTACTGGTCCTTGTTCAACTACCTCACAAACGGTGAAAGGATATCTGTCATCTGCTACTCTATTCATAGTAACATATCCAACAGCTATCATTCCCTTTGTTGCTTGATTACGAGCTTCCCAGTACATATTGTCGGCAAGACATTGGATTTCCTGCCTATCATATTCTAGGTCTAGGTTTGGTGGAGTCTCTAAAACATAAGACTCCGTACCAAACATTAAGCCAAAGGCTGTAAAAGCTTCTTTTATCATTTCATCGACACCTTAAGTAGAATTGTATCCTTATTGATCCTAGCATTAGGTGTAGATGTCTTAGTGGTAAGTGAATTCCAAGCATTATCCACTTGTTTCACTGTACCACTAAGCACCTTCGGAAGGAACTCATCTGGCTTACGTAATTTAACTTTACGTGAACCCTCAAGGTCTACTTTCTTAAGTGTAGATCCACTAATTTCAAAACCATTAGATGAACTAGAGACTAACTCAACCAAATCTTTGGACTTGGTATTAAAGGTGTATAGTCTAATAGCACCTGGTATTTGGTTTGGATGACATGATACAATTTTGTATGTATCATCCGTTGATTTGAACTGCAACTTAGCAATTTGCTTTTCAGCACTTTTTACTTTAGGAGCTCTCGCTTTCCTAGTTGCTTTGGCTGAAGCTTTAACCTTATCAAGATCTGATAACATTTCTTCCAAGACTTTGATACGTCTTTTCATTTCGTTACGATTGATATGAGAATAGCCTTCAACAGCTTGTTCACAACGCTTATGGTAAGCATCTGTATAATCAAGGAGCCAACCATCAATTCTATTGCGAACAGTTTCTACGGCTGATCCACTCAATCCATGGAACTTAAATCGGCTATATAGATCCATGGTGGTTTTTTCACCTTCAATCCACTGATCTTCCAACTCTTCAAGTTCCATAAGAATAGTATTATTGATCTTACGAGAAAGTTTTTGCTGAGGTGTAAGGATAATCACATTTGATTTTGCCTTTTGTTCAGCTTTCTTTTCAGCTAAGATTTGATTACCACTATCGATAAGTGAGTCCATTTTATTCTTAGCACATGTAACATAGCCAGCATATGTAGGACCTAGGTCATCCCAATTTTTACCAGCTTCAGTCCATACGATAGAAGCTGCAATATGAGAATGAGATGTAAAGTTCCATTCAGGGTTAGCCAAAATAGCTTTAGCATCGGCTTTTGAATAGTTCTTTTTGACATAGGCTTTAGTAATGTCAGCAAATTCTTTTTTATCTACTTCCATATGAAAGTAAGATGAAAAGCCAGCCCAAGTCTCCATTGGAGCTCCGGCAGCGCCTGTCCTTGCTCTTGCACGGACAGTCTTTTTTCTAGTTTTTTTAGGTAATGGCATATTTTTTCCTTCCTTTTCCTAATTGATGTATATATTCTATCACACTTTTGTCCAATTGTAAAGGACTTTTTTTGTTTTTATGCACTTTTTTCCCAAATATCATGATCAAGATAAAGTGTGGATTTGACGCAAATAGCTGCAGCCATTTTATAACCACCAACTGACCAGCTCTTATTTTCTTTGGCTGGTACGCCAGTGCAATAGTCATAGATAGTAGCTTGAACCTTACCATCATCTTCAAGATCAAATGTCAACTGCCATTCTACAGTAACCTTACCACTATCAACGTGTTGAGTAATAGTTGGTTCGCCAAATGAATGAACTAGGTCATCATAGCTATAGTTAATAGTACCTTGAAGGTGAGAACCAGTAGCGTCAAAGCGCTTGTTTTCCATAGTGTTAATCATATTGACATCTCCAGTTGATGTCCACCATTATAGATGTTACGTTGAATTTCAGCTTCACGGGGAGAGCAGAACCCTACACCGTTCAAGCCACACCAAACATTTCCAAGCATTTCACGATGGTATGTTTCCCAGGCTTCGGTGACTCGCATTGTTTCATCAAAGCCATTGTCCATTTCATCGATTAACCAAGCAACTGGCTTACCGTAGAAATTTTCAGCGCGGTCCTTAAGAACCTTCATTGCAGTTTCTAATTTCATTATTTTACACTCCATCCAAAGTTTTCGATTAAGAAGTCGTTGCCTTTATCTTCGGCAATCGCCATACAAATAGCTTCACGAACGATAGTATCAAGACTGTTAAGATACTTAGCAGCAGTTGGGATATTAACACCATTACTTTCAGTAGTGAAGTTATATACAACTTCTACATCGTTAGCATCTTGATTGTACATATCAGCCATATCTTCTTGGATTGCCCAATCGCTTTTGGCTTCGTTCTTGTAGCTTTTGATGAGGTTCTTGAGATTTTTCATTTTGGATTTCCTTCCTTTTTCCATTTTATAAGTATATTATATCATACTTTTTGCCAATTGTAAAGGAAAAAGTGCACAAAAGTTTTCAATGAAATCAATCACTTGTAATTTTTTTTTATTTTTTTTCAAAAAAAGTTCAGCCGGGATGGCTGAACTTCAATACATTATCTACCAAGAATGATCGCCATTCGTTCTTATTGGTATCTACAACTCTAATAGCACCAATAGTTTGATCAACTCCATTCCAGTTATCACTGTCGGATTTAGGCATGATCTCCTTGGGAATAAGATCTTCTTTCAAGGTGCACGACATGTTTCGTTCTTCACCATTCTTTTTGATGAATTTGACTTCGCACACTCCATTGTGAAGAAATTCTAGCATTTCGCCTCTTGTATATGCTGCGCTCATATGACCTCCTATAGATATTCTACGCTTGTACCGGTGGTTGGGTTATGCCGCGATCCACTATCTTTTGGAAAGTGAATTGCAGTATTGGTAGTCACACGAATTCTACGATTACCTTGACTATCAATTTCAGCTTCATAGGTCTTTGTGACCTCTTTAATAAGTTCCCTTGTGGGTTCTTCTTCATATTCAAATGGCATTAACTTCTCCTCATTTGAGCGTAGGCTTTGGCATCATCGCCGCGGCCAACGGGAACAGTGTTTGATTTGTGCATTGTGGCGAGTCCAGTGATGTATGTTCCGGTATAGACGTTTCGTGTTTTCTTCCCTTGGATAGCTGTGATGCGGTCCGACGTTGGGATTGTTGGACGTGTCGACTTATAGTCCGGAATATTGTAGCCACTACGTTTCTCCTTATTCTTAAGTTGAGATGGATGCACACCCATCTTTTTAAGCCAGGCATCATGTTCGGCTTGAGCTTTCTGCCAACCAGGTTGCTTTGGCTGCTTACGTTTTTTTGAATTAAGGCTTGACATGCCTCTCACTAAATGCATAGTCATATATAGTTTTACCTAGAATAGTTAAAGTTCAAATCACGAGCTGGTGGAAGATAACAACCAGAACGAGTACGGCTTTTAGAATAAACCGGACCTTTCCTTGGTTCTGGACGTTTGTTAGATGGAGGACAAATAGTAATTTTGTTCCCCTTTGCCAGCCAAGCTTGCTGTTCTTGAGTGTACATTAGTTCCAGCCCTCCTCAGACTCATAAGAAGTTTGATCGGCTAAACGATCACCATAATGCTCCTGAAGATACTTGGAGCTATCAGTCCAATGATTGATATTTGTATCATCATTGAAACCTTCTTTTTTAAGCTGCCTTTCAAGGGCTTTGTCTTCCCTTACCATTTCGGCATCACGTGCAGCTTCAAGGGCACGTTTTTTAGCAACCTGTTTGATAAGGTTGTGGCGCTTAGTATACTGAAGATCGGTCATTCCAGCAACTTTTGATTTCAAGATTTTCATATTTAGTCCTTCCTTTTTCATTTTATACATATATTATAACACACTTTTAAGTGATTGTAAAGGACTTTTTTCAATTATTTTGAATTTTTTTTAGGTCATCCAATTCTTTTTGAACAGCAACATACTTATCCATATAGTAATGTTTTTCTTTTTCGAGCTCTGCAATGGTATGTTTATAAGTATCTTCCATTGTCATATGAATAGCTCCTGGACGATCATTAGGTGATTTGTAAGTAGACATCGGAAGATTATTTTTTTCTGACATTTTTTTCTCCTAACATAATGAGCAGTTTATTGTCTTGCTCAGGACTACTTTTTCTTAGTGGTAGGATCGTAGCAAGTCTTACTACCTCTATCCGTGTGGCTCCTACCGGCGCACGAATCAGAATCCGGCCTGGGCTAACCATGGCCCAGGATGCACTTATTAGGTAGTGACCCCTTATTAAGCAGAGCTAGGTTATACGTCCTAGATGCTAGCAATTTCTGAGAGGGCTTGCCTAATACCCACCTAGTTTTGTTTAACGTCGCTCTAGGCTTAACCGCGTTAACTTACCGCCCGACTCTCCTTTCGATGAGGTATGTTCGGCTACATTGCCAGGCTTCCCTCGTTGGCCTTTTCCATTTTATGATACTATTATATCACAAAAATTCTGAATTGTAAAGGACTTTTTACACGTTTAATGCAATATAAATCAAAAGACCGATCATAATTAGTTTGCCATAATCTAGATCAGCAGCTGTTCCTTCACCATACTTCTTTTTGAAGTCTTCCCAACTGAATTTCATTCGTGTTCTCCTCCTTTATCATTTGGATCAAGTTTAATTTTCTTTCCATTAATCCACATGTACATTCTACTACGACTTGGTGTAGATGTAGGAAAGTTTTCAAAAAAAGTTGGATTGCGCTTTGCTGTTTCAAAAGTCGCAACTGTAATTACAATTGCTCCTAAGAGTAGAGCATGGGCAATCATACTAATTCCCATAAGCCAAAAACTTCCAACCCACATACTAAACACAATACACCACATCCAAGCAAGTACTTGTAGTACCATGTGTCTAGTATTTGTATCTGGAATGTGTCTCAACGGATTTTTATCCGCATTCATAACACCATTCCAGCTATCATAAACAAATTCTCTCATAATTACTCCATAGCCTCAATACCAAGCCATGCACTAAATCCAAACACTTCCATAAGCATGAAAGTAAAAAACATAGTTACCATGGCCCACATAATTAGTTTACCATTAAAATTATATGCTGCAAGTTTAATGGCAAGAATCTCGTTGCCAAAGAACCTAAGCATTAACTCAAATTCATTTTCATCGTTTTTTAGTTCAACGATTTTTTTCTTTTCTTCGGCCAATGTTATCTCCTCTGGCAAGTTAGGTGAGGGATTCTGTTTCCAAGCTCCCTCGGGCTCATTAGAACTACGCTGCGTTAGCGTACTCTACAGGTGCAAAGTTATCGTTTGCATTTACAAGTTTGCGACTATTACGCGTTCGCCTCCGGCAATCTCCACTTATCTATACACTACCTGTCGATCCTATTTCGCCCCCATCATAAGCACAGCTCTTATTTTACCACACCGGTGGCTGTGCTTATGGTGGAGGCGGCGGGTACTGCCCCCGCGTCCAGTTTAGCTTTTGACTTGCTTCGTCAATTGCAAAAATATTTATAACTAATCGATTTTGACTGACTCAACAGTTCTTACAAGCCGAGTAGTTAATTTTTCAGTGTCAACACAATATCCATTTTCGAATGTTGTGATAACAAATTTTTCTTTCAAAGGGTTGATTGGCTTTGGAACATAGCTACTTTCAAAACCGTATACTAAAACTCCAAATACCAACCAGCTACCTATGAAAAGAAACCAACCCATTAGAAGTTCTCCAACGCCTTGGTTGCTACTTCATCGTCCTTGTTATTAAAGGTGTTAGTATTTACTACTGAACGATCAGATGGGTCAATTGACATCTGAATAAAAGTCCTGTAGAATACTCCATCCATAATAACCATACGATGTTCTACAACATAGTCTGATACGTCAACGTTCTGGTATCCAGACTTTGCCAGTTTGGTAGACTTTCTTGTAGAAAGAGATTGTCCACCTTTACCACTATCAGTAACAAAGGTTTTGACTTCAGCTGAAGTACGGGCTGCAATTTTATCTGCTAAACCAACTTTAGCTTCGTGCATAGCCTTATCTATGGAGAACTGCATGTCGTCTGAATGTCCTGTTCCGACAGCGTAGATGTTATCCTGTGTATCTTCTGGCACACTGAGAAACCAACTTGGAACGTCCATACCTCCTACTTTGATAGGTGGTTGCTTGTCTTTGCCACTGAATGGCAGGGAACTACAAGCACTCAAAGAGAGTGCTGCAATTACCGGTATGATATAGCCTTTCATAACTACCTCGTTTAAAAGTTAAAATCGTAAAATTTCATTGGCTCATCAGCCAACTTATAACGATTTCCATATTTGTCTTTCCAACCATTTTTGCCCAAACGGATACGAAAAACAGAGTTTGCAGGATTGGAAGTGATCTTCCACTTCTGCTCATTTTGATTCGATGTATGACCAAAGAATCCACCAGGATGAAAATCACGTTTCCAAGGGAGTGCCTCGGTATCCATATAGCGAATTTCCATGGTTTTTTCAGATACTACCTTTACAACTTCGCAAGGTGAAACATCTGAGTAACCGAACTGATTAGCGTAATTCATAATTTTATTCCTTCCTTTTTCCATTTTGTAGATATATTATATCATAGTTTTTTGAGATTGTAAAGGAAAAAAATACATTTTTTGAAACTTTTTTTTTATAAATAACACTGACGGAATAGATCGTCAGTCATGCGAGGAAAATTGAAATGTATAAAAAACTCGCGGCTGCTTTCATTATGATTTTTTTGACACTACCAGTGGCCGCTCAAACAACAAGCAACGTGAACACAAATTCCACGTCTAACTCAACGGTTGAAACAGATGCAAATTCTAGGACAATTGTTATTTCGCCACCGCCTAGTGCAATCTCACCCAGCGTTGGCTCCTCATCATCTGATCTCTGTACAGTTGGAGTATCAGGTGCTGTGCAAACTCAGATCCTAGGTATATCTACCGGTGAAATGGTTCGTGATGAAAATTGTGAGAGATTAAAAATATCTAAAACCCTGTACGATATGGGAATGAAGGTTGCGGCAGTGTCCGTCCTTTGTCAAGACAGAAGAGTTTATGATGCAATGGAAATGGCAGGAACACCTTGTCCATTCCTAGGAGAAATTGGTGATAAGGCAACGGACGAGTGGAAAGCTAATCCGGACCGGATTCCTCCTGTCGTAGAACTGGAGACAAAGGAAGATGTTCAAAATCGGAATGCAAAGATTGCTGGCGGTATCGGCGGTCTTGCTCTTCTTCTCCTCTTATTGTAACGCACAGGTATCTACAAATCCTGGTGCAGGTCAGTCAGGTGACATTTTAGTATTAGGAAATGGATGGACTGGTACTATCAGTCAGTGTACTCACAATTACAATTGTTGGGCTGGCAGTACTGATAACGGTGATATCCACCAAGGTAATGATGTGTCAACTGGTAACGGTATTACTTACTATTGGAGTGGTACGCAACAAACCCTCACAAACACAATTGCAATAAACACTGCCCTTGCTGCAGCAGGTATACAGGTTGATGGTTTTGACTATGAATGGGTATTCAAGAATGGTAATGCAAACTGGTTTTCTGGACAACCTGGTGGCGGTGGAGTAGATCCTTTTGAAATTGTTGTCAATGTCTATGACTCTAACGGTAATTTATTCAAAAGTTACAAGTATGACTATGGTAATCAATTTACAAACTGGACAACAAAAACAGGTACAGAAGTATTTGGTACGAACTTTCTCGACCCCTCATATTTTGGAAATGTAGAAGTACAGGTTACTGCTCAAGATATTGCAAATCAAGCTGGTTACTGGGGACCTGAATTTAGAGCAGAACAGTCAGGCCTTTTCGTAAACTATTCAGCAAATCCATGCTATAATAATGCGCTATATGATCCACAGTGTCCTGGCTATGCAGCAGCTTTATTTCAACAGCAATGTCAAGCAAATCCTTTATTTGATCAAACCTGCCCAGGATATGCAGCAGCATATTTTACACAACAATGTAATTTGAATCCATTATATGACCAAGGGTGTCCTGGTTATAATCAAGCATATCTAACTCAGCAATGTAATCTAAATCCTTTATATGATTCTAGTTGCCCTGGATATTCAACTGCCTTATATAACCAAACATGTACAAATGATCCAACATCAGATCCTAGCTGCCCAGACTATTATGTTGCTATGTGTAAAGAAGATACTTTATTTGATATGGGTTGTATTGGATATGACACAGCTTACTATAATCAACAATGTAGTTTAGATGCTCAGTATGACCAAGGTTGTCCTGGCTATGTAGATCTTTCAGGTAATGATGGCAATGTTGCTATTCTTGATCCTGTTGTTGATGATGTAATTACAATAGAACCAGAATTAGATTTTTACGAACCAGAAATTCCTGTATATGTAGAACCTTATACAGAAGAAATAGTCGAGGTTGAACCCGAAGCGATAGAAATAGATGAATACCAACAAGTACTAGAAGATGATATTGAGCGTGAAATAGCAGAGCTTGAAAATGAAGGTGAAGCTATGAATATGGAAGATGATATTGAAAAAGAAATAGCTCAATTGGAAGATTCTACATCATCGGAAAATGACTTTGACGATCCCACCAATGCGGGTGGCAAAAAAGTTATGGAGGATGATATTGAAAAAGAAATCGCAGAATTGGAGAAAGAATCGGATACCAGCGAAGGGGACTCAGAGACAAAACTCGAGGATGGTGTACAAGTCGCCGGTAGTAATGAGGGGCCCAACAAGGTGGGTGATGCAACAAAAAACAGTAAACGGGAAAACGTTCTCAGTCCGGATGCTAGTAAAAGACAAAAAATAAAATGGCTTATAGCTCAAAAAGCTATTGAAGCTACCAAGGAATTAGAAAACGCTGTTACTTTAGAGCAACAGATGAATATACAAAGAAGACTTCTGGCACTTATAAGTTTTGTACCAGATTTTAGTGATTATGGAGAAAAAGAAAATGTTAACCAAGTAAATTTCTATCCACCAAAGCCTACAGTAGATCATGCATATGCTAGATGGTTTTTGAATGACCCAAACTTTGGAGCGATGGAGAATTTACAATATCCTAACTTAAGGTAAAAAAATGATCGATCCAATTACCGCTATCACAGCGGCTACTACTGCTTATAAGACAGTACAGCGATTTGTTGCTGCAGGACAAGACTTCGAAAATACTGTCGGTCAAATGGGGAAGTGGTACACAGCAGTTTCTGACTTTCGTAAAGGTCAGCAAATGCAAAAGAAACCTCCACTTTTTAAAAAGTTATTTAATGCAGGTTCAGTAGAGGAAGAAGCTCTTGCTTTACTTATGCATGAAAAGAAAATTGCAGAACAAGAAAAAGAATTAAGGACTATACTTAATTGGAGATATGGGCATGGTACTTGGGATGAACTTACTGAAATGAGACGAAAAATAGCTAAACAACGAGAACAGTCTGTTTATAAACAAGCAGAACTAAGAAGGAACTTAATTGAAACAGTAACTATTGCTGGTGCACTAGTTGTAGTAGTTTGTGTGACAGCAGTTATTGTTTATTTCATAGGAAAAGCGCAAGGTAAGTGGTAAATGATGGTACATGCTTTTATGCTGGTAGTCATCATGGGAACTGGTGAGTTTAGACAACAACTTCCAAATCCTATGTTTTTTTATTCTATAGATAGATGCCAGTATTTTGCTAAAAAAATACCTAGGCAATATGGTAATTATAGTTACACAAGTAGAGTAGATCCAAAAGATAGGATCACTGCTTATTGTAAACCCGTTTTTATAAAAGACAATAATGGGATATATAAATAATGTTGTTATTTATGTTTATACTATCATTTATTGGAGTAGCCTGTCTGCTCATTTGGTTATCTTTGATTGAAGATAAAATAGATAGAGTATCTGAGAACGAAGCTGATAAAGAATGCCGTAACTTAGATCTTAAAATTAACGAACTAAAAGGAAGATATAAATGGCTGAAATCGAGTATGGTGGAATCAAAGTTGGTGGATCGAAACTACTCTTAGTGATACCGCTTATAGGTACACTTGGCGGTGGTCTATGGGGAGGATTTGAATTCTATAAAGATTATATGGATATGAAAGAACAAATCCAAAATTATGTAGCTCCTGATTTATCTGATTTTGATAAGAGTCTTGCGGTACTTAATGAAGAACTTGGAGTTGTTAAAGAAACAGTTGCAGTATTCAAAGATGAAATTCTTATTATTCGTGATGGATTGACTGAACAAGTAGATTATATGCGAGATACTAAACATGATTTAAGAGAAGATTTAGTTCGCATGGAAAAGATTTTAGACAAGGTAGAAAATGATATAGATAAAGTAGAAGATGAAGCACAAGCTTTAATGGATAGGTCTAAAACCGATACTCGTAATATGATTGATGATGCAAATAATAGATTCAATGATAAGGTAACTGGTATGGAAGGCTATGTAAAAAGAGAAGTACAAAGTCTAGAAGATCGTTTAAACACTAAGCTTACTAAAGCTTTAGATAACCCATTGGCAAACAGATGATTGAGACAATAATAGCATCACTAATCGGATCATTCATGTATGACAACATAGACTTTTTTAAGACTATGAAAGAGCAAAAAGCAGACGGATACGAGTGGACATATAATCCAAAAAATCATAATCCAGAAGTTCCAGCAATCGCAATTGAAAACCCTGTGACAAAAGATAAAAACGTCATATGGGTATTGGAGAAGTGAATAAAAAACACACTTAAAAACATTGCCTTTGTTATTGTAGCTATAGTATCATTACCTATCGTTATGGTATGGGAAATCATTAGAAGAAAAGAATTTATATTTTTAATCACTGGAATGATTATTGGATATCTAGTTTTTTAGGAAAGATAAAAAAAATATTGCCGAACAGCATTTAGCTAATCGGCAATACGTATCTTTTCTTTAAACTAACTTATGAGCTTCGACTGTAGTCTCTTCAACTCTACGAGTCCAACCACGGCCAAAGGTTTCAAAGGTACTTAGGCTTTCATAATACTCTTGTCTTTTGTTTTGGTATTGATCAATCGTAGCTTCTAGTCCTTCAATAGCAATATAAGCCTCAAGTGCTTTCAAAGTGTTAGGACCGATTCCGCCGTCTACTGTAGTCCCAATAATAGATTGGATAAACTTTGCAGCACGACCGACACCGGCATTGACACCAAAATCAAAAATGCAAAGATCAAGACCGACAGGGAGGTTATCGCCTTTAACTCTGTCCCAGTAATTTTTCCGATAAATCGGTGCAACGTCTTCAAATGTCAGCTCCTTCATATCTTTAGGCGCAAGATCTTCAGTTAAACACCATTCGTCATAGACTCTTTTTGTTACGCCCATGTTAGTTTCTCCACCAGGATCTTTTGGATGGTTTACATATCCACCCTCGTGATGAAGTACCATTTCTAAACATTTTTCGTAATTTTCTGCAGCCATGTTATGTTCCTATTTTATTAGAATTGTTTGGTTTAATTAATGTAATGTCCTTGCCAGATCCAAGAACACACGCTTGTTCTGGACCATTGATCTCAATCAAGGTCCAAGTTCCTGTTTTGGTATTGACACCAAGTACAATTTGAACTTCCATTCCTACACCGTTTGGCATAGTAGCTAGTCCAGTTCCTGTAATCATGGGATCCTCACCATAGGCCTCAGGAATCTTAATAATTTCGTCGGGATGAGCACATTGAACGGGCTTGGTTGCCCAAAACAATAGAGGTATATCTACGTTATTTTGTTCTGCTAGTGTATTAAGAGGAATCAATAATGATGCTAGTGCAATGATTAAATATTTCATGTCGCTTCTACCTTTTTCTTACCTCCACCATTAGGATTACCCCACGCCTGCCAAGCAGGAACTTTGATATACATTTTGTTGGTTTCGGCTTTGTTTGGATTATGAACGGTTAGTACTACGTTCTTTCCTTTTTTCCAAGCTGCTTGCTGGTCAAGGATACGTCTAAAAGGCTGTTCCTCGTCTCTCATCTTTCTAGCTGCCGCTGCAACTTTTAGATTTACGCTTCTTCTTTCACCTTTTGATACTTGTTTAGTCCGTGATTTTTTCTTACCCATTCTTATAGATCTCCTGAATAAAGTTTTCAAATGCCTCGACTCTTTCTAGTCGGTTAGGCCAATAGATATAGTCTTTCTCAGGATTAGCTTTAAGGTTATTGAGCAAGGGTTGTATAGAATTATAAAGCTTTTCTAGCTTATCTTGTGTTGATTGCGCTTCAACAGAGACGTCACCAACTTGTTTTTGGGCGTCTTGTACTGCTTGAAGCTCGTCTTCTGTGACAGCTGTAAATCCAAAGTCAAATATATCACTCATACGGTTATTTATACTCATTCATCTTTCGATTTAGAGTTCTAAGCAACGTCATAGCAGTTCTTTGCCAAAAGTCAAAAGCCCATGTACCTTCATTACACATATCACGGGCTGAAAAACAATTGTCAATTCGCTTTTCGAAAAGCTTAATTTCTTTCGTAGATATAGACATCAAGTTCTCCTGCATTAGTTAATCCACCGACAATGTTACCACCCCATTCGTATTGGACCGGACCTTTACTACCAGCGGTTTTCATTTTAACAATAGCCTTACGACCTTTAGCACATACACGCATTTTTCTAAAAGTGCCTGTATATCTATGCGTACCAAAAGCGTCAGTCTTATTTAACAAAGAAACATTTCTACGAAGCTCAGCCAATCTGTCCATATCACCCTTGTCAGAAGTTACAAAGGTTCCTACATATGAAGCAGTTCTATCATCCTTGATATACATTTTCAATCTCCTTAAAAAGGTATTCTTCAATATCATCTTGGTCACATTGGAAGCGAATACCGATACCTCCAGCTTGTTCCCATCTTTTAATATTATCGATCTTGTCATCGATAAGAATGTTTGGCTTACCAGTTAAACGGTTAACTGCGTACTTATGTTTGTTTGAAGTAAAGATACAATTTTCAACTTCTGGCATAAAGCCTTTATCTTCAAGCCATCTACGTTTCCAGTAAGCTGAATTGTTATGGTCACCTCTTAGTGGAGATGAACAAATACCCCAGTTGGTATCACCGGCAGTTTTCTTTACGAACTCAATAATCTTAGATGAGTCATCTTCAAAGGTTGGAAGTTGATAAAACCAATCAGTACCAACAAGATCAGCTAAGGCTTTTTCTTTTTGTTTGATTGACTTCCAATGTGAGACATTGTTCTTCTTAGCAAATGCACCGAAGAAATCTGCGATTACGCCGTCCATGTCTAGATATATATTCATGTTTTTCATCGTACCTCCATGCAACCAGCCGGTAGGCCTTCAGTTGCGCAAGGATCTTCAAGATAACCAACGATGGCAATACAGCCAACGATGAAAAGAATTGCAAAAAATGTTCTCATTATATAATCTCCACTTTGTCGAATCCGGCTGATGCGACGATTACCTGTTCGGTTTCATTTACAAGAATATCACCAACTGAGATGCTGTGCATCGAATCCAATCGATTGATATCGCCTTCAGGACCAATGTTGCCAATCTCAAAAGCTTTGTTGAAGTCGCTTGTTGCGATATTAGCTACATGGACATAAAGGTCTTTGTTTTTAATTGGATCAAAGCCTTCGCCAATTCCCATACCATAGGTAAAAGAACAATGTGGGAAGATTGCTTTTTGATCTTTGATTTGATAAACTTTAATCATGGTTTTTCCTTCCTTTTCCATTTTATAGATATATTATATCATACTTTTTGTCAATTGTAAAGGAAAAAGTGAAAAAAAGTTTATTGCTAAATCAATCACTTAACAAAAAACTTTATTTTTTTTTATACGGCGAATGATTCACCACAACCACAGGACGCGGTCGCATTAGGATTTATGACCTTCAGATAGGAACCACCTAGCTCTGTAACGTAGTCTATCGTACATCCGAGGATAAACATCTCGGCAATAGGGTCAATGGCAAGGTTAGCAACAGTAGGTTCTTTATCAGTGACATTCCACTCATATTGAAACCCACTGCAGCCACCGCCTTTAACGGACAGCCAAACATTTGGCTGCCCTACTTGTTTTAGATATTCTCGTGCTGAGTCTGTAACTGTAACCATACAGCTATTTATTTAGTTACAGGAATCAGTCCTTGCTCATACAGTGTTCCACCATCACCGATCATGTTATCTGACATGAACATTTTAACATATTCTTCAATGCCAGGAACTACACCAATGTGCTTGTCTTTAACATAAAAGTAAAGAGGACGTGATACTTTATAAGAACCATCTGCAATAGTTTCAAATGAAGGATATACTCCATCAATTGTTGCAGCTTGTACTTTATCAATGTTTTGATCTAAAAAGGAGAATCCAAATACGCCGAGTCTATCGACATCGTCAACTAGCTTTTCAATAATTAGATTATCGTTTTCTGTCATTTGTACGACATATGTGCCTTTTGAGCGAACCTGTGTACAATTTGCTTTCGCAACTTTCTTTTCCATGCCATATACTTTACGACATACATTGTGCATGATCAGTTCAACAAATGCATCTCTTGTTCCAGATGTTGTTGGTGGGATCATGATATCGATTTTCTTATTAGGAAGATCTGGGTTGATTTGATTCCAATGTGTATATTCGTTTTCTTTGTATGTCTTTGTGTCTGGATCATACACTACAGCCGCAACTGCCTTGTAGATCTCTTCTTTTGTCAAGCTGTATTTTACACCATCTTTTGAATTTGAAATGGTGATACCATCATAGCCAATGAGATATTCGATCGGCTCGATACCAGCATCTTTACACTGAGCAAGTTCTTTTGCTTTAATTGCTCTAGATGCGTTTGTGATATCTGGTGTATTAGTGCCAATACCAGCACAGAACATTTTAAGTCCACCACCTGAACCAGTTGATTCGATTACAGGGGTTTTGTAATCTGATTTTTGTCCAAATACTTCAGCAACAGTAGTGGCAAATGGAAAGACTGTAGATGAACCTACGATAGAAATTTGATCCCTTGCGTATGCAGTTGAGGCCATAACAATTAGGACCACAGATAAAACTAGTTTTTTCATGAATTTCTCCTTTGAGGTGTGAATGAAGGAGGGCGTCTCAACGGTACCCTCCTCTATTATTTAGGTCTTTGTTACGGGTTTTAATAAAACTTTAACAAAAATGTTATAATCATTTAGGCCACTGCATAGTTACATGTACTAAGAACTAGTAATGCAGCCAAATATAAAACGTTTCTCATAATTAACTCCTTTTTAATTCTGCAATTTGACGTTTTAGTTTCTCGTTATCTTCTTCGAGTTGTTTGATATATTGGATCACAGTATCTTTATCGCAGAGAGTTGTGCAGCAGATTTCTATATTTTGTTTGGCTTCAGTGGCCAAAGAGTTTTCTTCTTTCATACTCATCTCTTGTCTTCAAAAGAAGCTCAGTCCAATTATCTCGGTGTTCAACAAATACCTGTGGCTGTTCATCGTCTACCGTTATCAAGGTTACCAATTGTGTGATTGGTTCCCCTGTTCGTTCTTCCCACATGATAGCATAGGCTGCTTCTTGTGCAAAGTAATTCGTAATCCATTCTTTCTTTTTTAACTTACGGGATGTCTTGAAGTCAACAATGCTAAGAGTCCCATCAAACTCAGCCACACAATCGACTCGACCAGCAAGCCGTAAATGATCAGAATAGAGTGGAACTTCTTGCGCCCGTATGTTACTAAGTCGCTCATCCAAAATGGATTTGAGATCGGTGAAATTTTGGATAATGTTTGGCATAAATCCTTCAGCATAATCTACCTCATTGTTAATATATCGCTCGGTAATACTATGTACAGCAGTACCGCGATTAGCAGCTCGAGTACTAATGCGATTCGCTTCCTCCTCACCAACTCTTTTTCTCCAGGCCCTAATCCCATCTTCACTTAGGATGCTTAGGACGGTGGTAATTGATGGGTACTTTGTACCCGTTGGAGTAGTATAGACTCTTCCAGTTGATGAAGTTTCTGCGATAAGATCATCGTACTCCAACTTTGTATTTAAGTGTTTGAACATTTTCACTTTCTTTATTTAGATAATTTCCTACTCGACTTGTCAGTCCTAATTTTGATCTATTTTTCTTTCTATTAGCTTTTTTGTTTTTCGGGTCCCAACGGGTGTACTTAGCCATTGGTCTTACTCCTGTTACAATTTTAACATTTCTTTGGTCATAATATAGTCCCGCACAAAATCGGAACGCACAATATCTTCCCAACCGAACTCAACAACGGTAAAGTTTCTTAATTGTTCAATAATAGATAGGAACTTTAATATACCAGTTTTGTCTGCTTCTTTAGTAAAGTCTGACTGGTAATAGTCACCACACATAATGAACTTACAGTTATCACCAACTCTTGTGATTATTGAGTCTAGTTCGTGGAAAGTTAAATTTTGCATCTCATCAAGAACGATGATAGCATTTGAGATAGTTAGACCTCTAATAAAAGAGGTTGACATAAATTGTACCGTACCGGCAGTCTTAAGTTTAGTCCACGCATCAGCATTTTGAAAAAGTTCAGCGCAAATAGATCTGTATGGACCCGTATAAGCGTCTTTCTTTTCTTCTTCATCACCAGGAAGATATCCGATATCTCTTGTTGGTACAATTGATCTTACAATCACTACTTTATCATAAGGAACTTCTTTATCTAAGACGTCCTCAAGCGCAAGTGATAGCGCAATAAAAGTTTTACCAGTGCCGGCCGATCCAGCTAGTACTAGACTATCTCCGGAATCGTAAGCCTCAAAGGCTTTTTTCTGGTTGTCAGTAACTGGTTGGACTTCTTCCATATCATCTAGTCTGAGTTTAAGGCTTGTCATATTAATGTCTATTCATAGTATGATTGCGATGTGTTTGTGCAATCTTATCCTGCACTTCTCTAAATCCATTATCAACTGGTAGTCTACTGCCAGATTGGTGTACAAAACCAACTGGAACTATTACAGACTCCAAATTGTTTTCTTTCATATAGGTTTCTTTTTCGTCCATCTTTACGAAATGGTCGAACTCTTCACCCGTGTCCTTGTTCCGAAACCGGTACGTTGGCATTCTCTAATTCCTCAACTCTTTTTTCTAAGGCCTTAATACGTCTGGCCATTTCACTTGGTAACATGAAGTTACTGCAAATACCTTGCTTCTTATCTTCTTCACGCATCCTACGCTTCATGTACTCGTAGTGTCTTTCCTGCATTTTTGATTTCCTCGTTCCACCAGTTAGGTTCTGGTCTTTTGGTCCATACCATGCTGAACCTATCTTGTTTAGTATGATAGAATGCTCGATAAGAACGAACTGGGTCGTTGTAAAAGAAACATTCTGGATTTGATTTCATAGCCAGTTTGAAAGGAGTCATTTTATTCATCATAGGAATATTCCTAGGCAAACTTTGTAATGGCCATAGTAGTTTGTTTTCTGTTTCATGGGTCTTACCATATCTATACGTGTATTCTTTACACAATGCATAGAAATGTTCCCAATGCCACTTGTAATTTTCGGATGATTCCATTGTCCACACTGTACATGGATGACCGTGGTGTACGGCTTTATAGTAAAGCAATTCGGCTTCTAGATCATCGGCGCCTTCGTATAGATCATAATACTTAACCATACGCTTGCCTGACTTTGATGGCTTCATAATTAGTTTACCATCAAGCATCCGATGAGCCGTACTCAGCATTTGAGCTGATTCCACGATCATTTTTACCACATGTTTGTCACACTGAGATTGTGCGGCAATGGTAGGATCTTCATCGAGTACAAATATATTCATATCACTTTCCTCATTATGTACTTATATTATAACACATTTTCAATAGGTTGTAAACCCTAAACTGCAATATCCAATTCAACTTCGTTGATTTTAGAATTAAGATACTCATACTTAGCTTTGAGTTTGTGTACTAGATTCATATCGCCTCTTTTTTCCATTTTCTTCATATAGTGTTTTAATTCCTTAGAGTCTCTTTTAAGTCTTTCTATTTGAGATCCACGCAAATCTTTTCTCCTTCTATAAAGGTTGGACGATGTTAGCGAAATAGTACTTCTCCTTCTGTTATGTGAGTTAAAAAAAGCCTGCAAGACAGTTGTCTCAGCAGGCACTAGTCATGATGTGTTTAGTATTGCTCATGTTTTTATTTATTCTTTGATTAAATTCGGCCATGTGTCTTGAACAAGTTTTTTTGTTACACCTTTATATTCACCCATAAGCTTCTTGTCTTTCATTAGGTCAAATAATTTAGCATCTTCAGGCAATATAGTCTCTAAAATTGCAAGCCACATCTTTTCTCTTTTAGGACCCATGATGCGATCACCTTCGCCACCCTTTACAAAGTACTTCATTCTCTTCATAGACTGGTGAGAGTTTGCAGCTCTTACTACTTGCTCATTAGCCGGTTCATATGGTGATTTACCTTTTGGTAGATTGAATTCGAGCTTTTCATCAAAAGCTCCTCTTAAAATAGTCTTCAAGGCAAGAGACTCATACTTCTTCAATACAGCAGACTTTTCTACTTTTGTTTGTGCCTTACCCACAAGTTCAAGTACTTCGTGGATAGACATTTTAGTTGGGTTTATTTCTTTAACCATTCTTAAAATCCTCAATACATTCAATTAACATTTTACAGCGTTTTTGGACAAAGTAAGGAAACATCTTTCCCTGCTTATGCCATGGATCTTGTCCGTCAAACGTATTTATAATTTCAGTCTTTAGCTCTTGGGGCGTATTAGCAAGATTAATTAGTGTATCATTGCGTTGATAGTTGCGGTACCAAGAAGCTGCATAAAGCAATTCGCCATCATCTAGATCCTGTAAGATAGCATCGATCTTCTTCTGAGTAACTGGTGTTTGACGGATACCTTCAACAAAGACATTATCCTCACTAAGAACATTTGGTACACCATCACCACTATCGCCTTTGAGTATATGTTCAAGGGCATATAGTCTTGGATTTTTGTGTTCAACAAACTTCTTTTGCATTGGACTATATTGACGTACATTATCAAACTTATGTAGTTGAATAAAGTCTTTATCGGCTGAAATAATCATAACTTTTTGATGACGGCCAAACTCTTGAGTATCGTATACCAAGGTACCAATAATATCATCAGCCTCACAACGTTCGATATGAATAACCTTATATGGCATGTTCTCTAAAATCTCTTGGCGTACCTCATTAATAATACGAAAGATTTCATTCCAATCTAGGCTAGACTCGTCACGGCCTTTTTTACGTGATGCCTTATACTGTGGAAAGACTTCTCGTCTCCAAGAGGAATGATCGCAAGCAATAACCATTTGACCGTACTCTTTACGAAACTTTTTATTGTACATCCTGATAGTATTGAGAATCATATGACGAATTAGATGTTCGTCAATTTGCATCTTTTGTGTAATTACGCCTGCAATTGCAATTGCGTTATAGTCTACTATTATCATTGGAGGGGTCCTCATCATCAAATTCAATTTCATCATTAAGTTCACCTTCAATCATCCTAGCATATTTTTTAGCTTCGGTGATTAAATAGTGACTTTCATCTAGAACAAAATGGAAAACGTGTTTATTATACATGTGTTTCCTAGCAAAGGATGCAAACAACATATTAGCGAGTACAGCAATGTCTCGCTTTAACTGATCGTCCTTGACGTCATAGCCAAGATCTTCTAGATCATCTACCATGTTCTCAATTACATAGTGAACAGTTTCCAAATCGTACTGTTCGACCTTTGGCTTTGGGAACGGTATAATGTTGTTTCCTTTTTCATTCATACTTATATTATAACACACTTTCCTCTAATTGTAAACCCTTAATATGGCGAGAATGTATTTTACATCCTATAAATTCGTTGTACCACTCATCGGAGAAAAGAACTCCATTATCGAACTGAGCCTTTGCTTCAAAGTAGGACATTTCTCCTTTTGTTCGGCAGAGTCGTATGATCTCTCTTTTGTAATTACTTTCCCCTCTGGACTCAACGAGTAGTTGAAGTTCCTTATTTGATCCATAATATTCACGCCAGTCTGATTCGACTTTAGTTCTAACTCTTCGGTTTCTTTTTGAATTTTTTGGTAGTATTTTAGGCCTCCAAAAGTTTTTCTTACCGAGATATTTCTTGTTTGTATCCAGTTCTGTGATGACATATACGAAGCCCTGATATTCATCGGGTGTTTCATCATATGGTTCATCTTGATAAATCCATGCTAATCCCATTCGTCCTCACCTGTGTCGTAAACAATATGCCCTTCAGATATATTTATCTCTTCAAGCATTTCTTCTCCACAGGATGGACAAAAGGTTATTTCTTGGTCTTCGTCTTCAAATTGAATCTTGAATTTGCACTTACATGAAAAACATTCTATCATAGACTCATTCCACTGACAGCGTCACCGAGCAACCTGTTCATAAGCTCGTTATAACCACCAACAAACAAACCATCTACAAGAATTACTGGTAATGTGCGAGCAAGTGGAAACTGCTCTCTTAGTTCATCTTTAGTTAAATCCTTTCCAACTACATATTCATTAAACTCCAAGTTCTTACTATGGAGTGATGCTTTAGTCGCCATGCAATAGCTACATGGCGGATCATATTGTGTATACACATCAATCTTCATTATAGTGACATTCCTTTAAGTAAATCGTTATTCATATCTTGTTTTACACCACCAATGACATAAGAGCTAATCTCAGTTTCCTGAGGTGCAACCTGCACATTACCGCCACCAATCCATTTTTCAGTCCAAGGCAAAGGATTTGTCTGAGAGACTTTATATGGTGATGGAAGGCTAAGTGCTTTCATTCGTTTATGTGCAATCCATTCGATGTAGCTATTTAACAGGTTAGTATTTAGACCAATCATAGAACCATCCTTGAATAGATAATCAGCCCAGATCTTTTCTTGATCTACTGCTGACTTAAACATATCAACTACCTGATCTTGCATATCAACACTTATTTTTTTGAAGTCTTTGTCTTCTTTCGGAAGAGTTTTAATAATAGACTGACTAGCAGCAAGGTGCGTATTTTCATCGCGAGCAATAAACTTAATAATTTTTGCGTTACCTTCCATCCTTTTAAGTTCAGCAAAAGCCCAACTACAAGCAAACGAAACATAGAATCGTACTCCTTCTAAAACGTTAATTGAATTTAGAGCCAACCATAGCTTTCGTTTCAGTTCATAGGTATCTACCTCTCTAGTCATTCCATTGACTTTATGAATGCCAGGACCAAGCAAACTCCACCACTTGCTATACTCAATAAAGTCATCGTAGTAAGCACTAATGTCTTTTGCGCAGTCAGAGATCTCTTCAATATCAAGCATGGTATCAAAGACAGTAGACGGGTTTGCGTAAATGTTTCTAATAATATGTGTATAGGAACGACTATGGATAGTCTCCATGAATGCCCAAGTTTGAACTAGTGGTTCAATCTCAGGTACTGATGCAATTGGCATCAGAGTTTCTGTTGGTCCACGACCTTGGACTGAATCTAATAGGATTTGTCTTTTAAGGTTGGACGTAAAAATATGTTTTTCGTGATCGGTAAGATTAGCAAAGTCAGATCTATCTTTTGATACATCAACCTCTTCTGGTCTCCAAAAGAAACCAAGCATTTTATCTGTAATTTTATCAAGCTGTGGATACTTAAGCATATCATAACGAGCAATGTCTACTCCCTCGTCAAAGAACATCTTAGATTCCATATGTGATTTTGTTTTTTGTTTAAAGACTGACATCTTTTATCCTCTCTATATTACACAGCTTTCGCATGCTTCATCATCTATATTTGCCATTGGCATTGGTTCTTCTTCACGATGCTCTCCTGAGCCATCAAACGTATTGTTATAGTATAGTTGTTTACCGCCATACTTATAAAATGACACAAGATCTGTAATCATCTGTGACATAGGTACTTTGCCGTCTTCAAATTTTTCTGGATTGTAAGATGTATTGACTGAAATTCCTTGATCAATATACTTTTGTAATACAGCACAAATTTTGAGATAGCCCGTTGGGTTTTGCTGGTCCCACAACAGGTCATACTTGTTTCTTAAATGATAAAAGCCAGGAACAACTTGAGCCATTACACCATCTTTTGACTGTTTAAACGACACGAGAGCTCTTGGTGGTTCAATACCATTTGTTGAATTAGATATCTGAGCCGAAGTCTCAGCTGGCATCAATGCCATAAGTGTTGAGTTACGTATTCCATATTTTAATACTGATTTCTTAAGTGAAGCCCAAGGCATACGCTCTTTATGTGGAATAAGTTCATCAACCTCTTTCTTATATGTATCCTTAGGAAATAATCCTAGTGAATATTTTGTTTCGTCTGTTTTGATACACGGACCTTTTTCTTTGGCAAGGTCAACGCTTGCTTTAATGAGGTAATAACTCCATGCTTCAGTGTACTCATCGATTGTTTGCAATGCTTCTTCATTGTACTTAAGTCCTCGTTTAGCAAGGAAATATGCGAGGTTAATAATCCCCACTCCCAATGGGCGCCGTGCCATAGTACTCTCATGTGCCGCTTTAACAGGGTAGTCTTGATATGATAGCAGACTATCAAGGCCTCTAACGGCGAGTGTGCAGTATTTTTTGAATTCTTTTGGCTCATTGATTAACCCCCAGTTGATTGCTGACAAAGTACAAAGAGAAATTTCACCTTCAGGATCATCTGCCGAGTTCAATGGCTTTGTAGGCAAATCAATCTCACAACAAAGATTGCTCATATGGATTGGAGCTTGTGCTGGATCAAATGAACCATGATCGTTAGCGTGATCTACATTCATAATATAAATTCGACCAGTATCTTTTCTTTCTGTAATTAACTGTGTAAACACTTCAAGTGCTGGAAGTGAATATTGTCTGATTGATTTGTCTTTTTCGTACTTTTCATATAGACGTTTGAATTCGTCTTGGTTAGAATAGAATGCGTTATATAGTCCTGGTACATCATTTGGTGAGAAGAAAGTAATTTCTCTACCCGATAGAAGTCTTTCATACATTAGCTTATTAAGCTGAAATGCATAATCCATTTGACGTACACGTGTTTCTTCGGTGCCTTTATTGTTTTTCAATACTACAAGATTTTCAAACTCAAGGTGCCAAAGAGGAAAGTAACATGTTGCAGCTCCACCTCTTACTCCACCTTGGGAACAAGACTTGACAGCGGCTTGGAAGTATTTGAGGAAAGGTATGAGTCCAGTGTGGACAATATCTCCGGCCCGTATTCTACTACCAAGAGCACGAATGCTACCAGCACCAATACCGATACCAGCTTTCTTACTAATATAACGAACAATACTAGTGCTAGAAGCATTAATACTATCGAGACTGTCTCCTGATTCGATAAGTACGCAAGAAGAGAACTGGCGTGTTGCTGTGCGGAGTCCAGCCATAATTGGAGTTGGGAGGCTAATGTAGAATTGTGAAGTTGCATCATAATAATCCTTTACCCACTTAAGTCTTTCTTCCTGAGGATAATCAGCAAACAAAGTTGCTGCAATCAACATGTATAGGACTTGAGGAGTTTCATAACAAAGTTTAGTATTTCGATTCTGGACTAGGTACTTACTACGAAACTGTTCCATACCAACATATGTAAAGTCATCATCACGTTTATGTTGAATGAATGATTCAAGCTTTTCAAGTTCTTCGTCTGTATACTTATCGAGAATGGCGGAATCGTATACACCTCTCTCAATATTCTTTTCAATAATGTGTTTAAGCATCCAAGGCTCATACTGACCATATACCTCTTTACGAAGCTTATAGTTGATAAGCCTTGCTGCAACATATTGGTAGTTTGGAGTGTCTTCACTAATCAGCTCGGCGGCCGACTTAATCAAGAGTTCATGGATGTCATATGCTTTAATACCATCATATAGTTGAATGTTAGAACGTAGTTCTATCTCAGAAATAGACACGTTTGCTACGTCTTTTGTAGCCCATTCTAGTACCTTATGTACTTTTTCTAGATCAAATGGTTCCTTACCACGGCCATTCCGTTTGGTAACCATAATATTATTATTCATTGACTACTCCGCTTTTTCAATTTATGCTATTATTATAACACAAAATGAGTGAATTGTAAACTGTTTATTTTGTATCTATTACGGCATTTACCTTACGATGGCCACGCCAAGCAACCCAGCCGCCAAGTCTAAGCGCCCAATACGCAAGATAGTTTAGAAAATGAAAACCGTTTTGTTCGATATTTATATCACGGAAGATTTGATCGGCTTTCTTCTGTGTAATAATACCCATTGTTTTGTCTTTGTCAGACTCTAGAAGAGTAGCATACTTATAAGCAAAGTCATGAATTAGTCCACCCATCAACAATACACCTACGGGTGATAACCATGTATGAAGAAACTTAGGAATAGATGCACCATCAAACTGAAAGCCAGCTGGGATAACATACCATGTATCACCAATCTTATATTCCCAGTCTTCAGCTACTGTCCAATGACGTGTACCTGTTAGCCACATCCATATAGCACTCCAAAAACCTTTACCGGCTGTTGGAATAGCAATAGGTTGAAGCTTAGGCATTTCATTATATTCAAAACCAATACGAGTCTTTTCATTATCGTCTACACCAAACAGGTTGATGATCCATCCTACTAAGATTAAACATCCGACGATTGTAAATTGCCACCACTGCATAGCCATGTTTACGATAAATTGTAAGTCCATATTAGTCCTCCTTAAGTTCCTCTGTCACCGCCTTTTCATAATATACTATGATTTCTTCTTGTTGATTTAAGTATCTACGAATGTCAGCAATATTCAGAGCTAAGTTCTCATAATCTTTCATGCTCAATGCAACAAAAGCTAGCTCACCATAGATAGAGGTGAACTCTTCTTTGAATTGCTCAAAGTTGTCTTTGGTAACTACAAAGACTCTTGTATCATTGAGTTGGAGTGGTTTTGGCCGTGCTACTATCGGTATCTGTACCTTCTCCACCTTTGTCACTACCTTTATCTCCGGTTCCGGACGGAACCCGCTGCAGCCACTTAGGAAGAGAGCGGTCACCATTACCACCAGTGTCGCCCATAAACTCACGCCATAACTTCGCTGTAGCGCCATTCATTTTTCCTTCTAAAACTTTTGAATCCTTCAATGCTTCAACTACTAAGTCTAGGTCACTTAACTTTTGTCTAAGTTCGTCACCATAGGATTCTGCTTTTTGTAGGGAAACTTGAAGTTGATTGTTTAACTCACCCATCTTTGCTAGATCAGTTTTGAGTGTTTGCACACTCGTCTCAGCCGTATCAACAGCTGTTTCTAACTTAGCATTGTTGTCACGAAGAGTTGCTATTGTAGCTTGGGTGGTGTCATAGTAATACTTTGCGCCGTATCCAAGACTACCTAAGATTGCTACAATAAAAATAATTGCATATAGTTTAACCATTTTTCTTTCGGTCTAGTATCTTAGAGATCGCTCCATCTGTGATTCTCTTAGTTCTTCTAAACATTGCATCCGGATGATACTTCATTCTTTTATCCATCTTACGTCGACCTGTGGGATTCATATCTACACCACCATGTGCAATAGCATTTGCTGGGGCATCTTCTTTTTGTGTTTCTTCACCTTTTGCACGGCGCATCGCATCTGGACTTGGCGCGCCCTTTTCACCTTTCTTACGCATACGCTCACCACGCTTACGCTTCATGTGAATGTTGTGCCAAAGGCCTTTATTTTCTTCTGTCCAAGAATTAAATTTTTTCATCTGTAAATGTCCGACGCTGCTACGTATAGGTTCGTCTTAGTTCCCACATGTCTAATACTATATATATTTTCTCCAAAGACAGAACCACAAGGTTTTGTGTTTTCTGCAACAGAAACTTTAGTTCCTGCTCTATAAATTATTTCGCCTGTTGTAGGACTAGGCATATCGTTTTGTAGTACATACATTCCTGGTGACAATTGTTGATCTTCTTGAATGTTCCATTGAGTTTCTTCTGGTAAGAAAGAATCAATATCAATACCAGCATCAGCTAATACTTTAGCCATATCTTCTTCTGACATATCAGTATGTTCTCTTAAAAGAAACAAAGCAGCGGCATATGATGCTAACCTTGAACGACCAAATGGTACCTTCTGCATAAGTCTTTTAATATTGAAAACAAGTCTATGAAATATGGTGTAGGCATCTTTTTCCTCACCAGTCATAGATTTTTCTTTATCCCAGATATAATTGCCGTCGTCATCAATAATACCAAGCTTGTATGCAGGCATGTCTTCCCACTTGGTTACCAATGTTTTGAGAAACCTAAAGGTGTAGTATATGTCAGCGGCTCTAGATACGATACCCATTATATCTTCCTTAATATCCTTACCACTTTATTATCAAGTGGTACTTCTATATAGTCACTCTCTGGCAAATAATTGAGAAAGACCAAGAACGTTTTTAAGGCTGACCAGTGTTGTTCTTCTATTTTATAGAATAACATTTTTCTGCTAGCCTCGATTCCAAATACATTACCAAGTACTATGATATGATTTAGGATCAAACGTTCTTGTAAGTCACCGTTATTAGAATACCTCTTAAATAACCTTTTTAGGTATTTGAACCTTTGTAAGTCATCATAAAATTCTTCTACGCTTGTACATTGAACGTTTTTATATTCACGGGATGCGAACATCACCCAATTATCTTCGTTCAATTCATCAAATATTTTCATAGTTGTCATCCAGTTAATAGGTTAATCATATAACCTATTTACCCTAGATGTCAGTCCATTACTTCATTTAATTTTTCAATAAGAGTTTCTTTTTTCTCTCTGCGATCAAGTTCAATACCATGTTCTCTTCCAAGATCTTCAAGTTCACGTTTGCTCATCTCATTTAGATCTTTACCTGATGTTGGAGCTTCAACAATCATTTCTGGCTCTAGTTCAGCAACAGCTGCTGTGCCATTCCACTCTGCAATTTGTTGTGGAGTAAGCTGAACACCTTTCAGCTTTTCACCACCTTCAGTATAATAGCCATCTGGCTTTGCAATGGCTTCTGAGAGCCAACCGGGTTTGTTTACCATAATTTACCTCATATCCTTAAATTTTTTCATTTTGTTTTCGCCAACTTTAGAGTCGTTATGTCTCTTTGGCGCTTCCTTGACTGCATTAGTTCCGTCCTGTTTATCCTCATCACGTCTCTTATCAGCCTTGGTATCTTTTTTGGCTTGATCAAGAACTTCTTTATCTCTTGCAGCCATAGCTTTTGCAGGTGGACTATTACCAGCTGGTGATGTATCAACACCTTCAGCTACTTCAGCGCCTGCTACAGCATCTTTTTCATCTTTATCATCTACCTTCTTTTTAGCTTTAGCCTTACCTTTTGGCATTGACTTCTTCTTCATTTCAGGTGATGCTTCAGAATCCTTATCAACTTCAACTTCAACAGCTTCGTCTTTTGAACTATTAATAGCTGATGCTGTATCTTTTTTCATAGTTACAGGGTGGGTCTTACCACCGAAACTAAATGACTTTTTGCCAGCCTTATGAGCAGCGGCTGCAGCTCCATGGAACGCAGTCCTTTCGTTTGCAGGTACATCTTCAGGTATTACAAACTCAGTTTTTTCGTGCATGCTCAGATAAGCCTGAGCCACGCTTTTTAGTCTTTCGTCTAATGACATTGGCTTCTCCTTATGACATCCACATGTTAGTAGCTACTGCGCCAGCAATGGCAACAATACAGATCCAGAACAGTCTGTGGATAAATTGTACCGTTCTAGAGTTCTCATCGACCTTAGTACTTATATCATCTATTTTTTGACTCAAACGATTGAGTCTTTCATACATCTTATCATGATCATCTTGCAAAGCGTTAATTTTCTCCTCAGCCCGAGCCATGGCAACCATTGCGTCAGCAAGCCGGTCAAGTTTTTCTTCAATCCGGTCTAGTCTTTTTGCATTAGTATCTGATGACTCTGGCATTATAGTATTCCCTTAATTATCTACTTTAGCACCAGCTCTCCACTGATAACACGACCAATACCTTGCTTTCCATTTTGGTCCTGGATTATCACAGTTGTGACGAGCTCTAAAATTCTTTCTTCTAGCTGGGTCATCTCTTTTGATCTCCATATTTGGATCTCCAAAGCCTAGCTTGATTACATTACCTTTTTCGTTTTTAACATACACATAAAACTTTTTCTTACCATCACTAGAACGACTAGGATCATTTAGTTTAACTTTACGTCCCTTGTATTCTGCAGCTTCAACTGTAAGGTCTTCATAGAGATCACACTCTTCACAGATCTTATCAATATCATCTACTCTATAGTTCTTAAAATTATCCACCAAACTCATGTCCTGCTACCCTTCGCATTTGTGCGTTATATTGTGCCTGTGAAGGCTTTTCTTTGTACAACTTAATAGAGATATTAGGTCTCTCTTTACCTTTGATTCTCCAGTTGTAACCTTTTTCTTTATGTTTAGGATCAGTAGTTTTTACGACTCTACGCTTATAACCTTGTTCCCACGTTTCGCCTTTATACTTACCAGCACCTTCTTTCAATTCGCCTTTCATATAGTCTCTTGCACTATCAACATAATCGGCTGCTTTGGTAATCTTAGACTGAACCCATTCTGGCATATTAGTATTATCATCAAGCATACCAGCAAGTTCCAAAGCAGCATCAGCTATTTTTTCAAGCTGCTGTTTAGACATCTTACCTTCTTGATCATACTCAGCAGGATCTTTATTCTCGGTCTTTTTCTGACCGGGAGTCATCTTTTTTGTATGATCGGTATAGGCTTTGGTACCTACTTCATAATACTCGCGGAACTTCATTAGTCTTTCAAACCACTCGTATTATGAATTGCTTTATGAACATCTGGGTGAATCTTTTGACCAGTTTTCTTTTGTACATGTTTGATAATAGCCGACTTAGATTTCATACCAGCTTTAAATGCTGCTTTAGCATGATCCATATGTTGGTGTGGGTTAGCTCCGTGTTCACCATACTTATTTCTATTAGCTTGCCCTTGGAATCCACTCATTCCGCCGCCGCCCATGTACTCGTCAATTTGATTTACATCCAGAGTTGCTGCTTTTCTGACATCAAAAAATGATTTCATATCTACACTCTCCTTTTGTGCATTCATTGATTTAACTTTTTTCTTAGTTCCAAATTTACCAGTATCTGGCTTATTTAGCATACCATGTACTCCTGAGCCAGGATCATCTTTACCATGGTAACCAGCAGCTTTACCTGGTGGAAGCTTTTTAATCTTACCGCCTCTTGCTTTAAATGCCGCAATTGCTTTAGCGTGTGCATCTTTTTGAGCCGGTGTCATAGCTTCATCAAGTTCAGTTTCTTCATTTTTAGTATCTTTTGACATTTTCATTGCTTGTTGAAGTAACTTAATTAGCTTAGGTAACTCTTTTGCAGGCATTTGCATATAAGCGCCTTTTTGTCTAAGAAGTTCCATATTGGCTTTTCCTTGCCCATTTAGTCCAGTAATCTGAACTCCACGTCCACCGAATTTATCACCACCGGCAAACATGTTAACTGCAGCCCATTTGGTTTCACCAACTTCTGTGCCTTCCTTTACTATTTCTTTATCTGTTGGTACCATCCTTGTCCCCATTTTACCGTCTGGTTTTCTATATGTTTCAGGTTTTTTATCAGCGGTATTGATAGATTCCTGTTTCATAAGAGCATCATGATTCTTAGTAGCATAGGCATCTGCTGCAGCTTTATTCTTAAACTCTTTTACTTTTTCACCTTTTTTATTATATACACAGTACATGCCTGTTTCTTTGTTTTGTGATACATGTTTTGTCGGATCCATTTTTACCCCCTTACCTTTGCGGCCAGATCTTTATCTGCTTTACCCCAAGTGCCTGAGGATTTAGTTGTGAATGAGTTAACCCTTGCCATACCCCACTGAGCTGCAGTTGTACCAGGCCTATGACCTGTCCTCCAAGCTGCTACTCCACGGTTGTAGACCTTTCTAAGAATACCAACAGGCATGCCCGACTTTTCAGCCTTCTTTTTCAGGGCGGTGCTTGTGGCATCTTCTTTAATTACAAAACCCTTAAAAGTTTTCATGCCGTTGTGCTCCTATTTTTCTTAAGTGTGTCTCTAAGGCGAGCTCTATCCATCATTCTATCATGTTTACGCTTATCAGCTAGTTTTTCTCTTTCAATTCTGGCTTTTGCTCTGTCTTGATTCATCTTTTCTCCATACATCTGTTTGAACTTTTTAGTATGTTTGGAGGGTTTAGTTTTTGCATCTGCATCACCTGGTGCTGGTTTATATGCAGATGGATCATCATCGTCTTTTGCTGCACCTTTTTTAAAGTGCGCATCTCTTTTTTGTTTAGTGGATTTAGATAGACCTCTGTGATATATTGCAGGTTGAGAACCTTTTTTCTTTCCAATATCAGGATCTTCTCTTCCTTCTTGCATAGCGTCAGGAAGCTTTTCAATATCACTAATCCATTTGCGAAATTTGCCACCATTCATTTCTACAAGTACATAGTTAGAACCACAGAATATAATGGTACCAATCTGATCATTTTCTTTAACTACTACTAGATCACCTTCTTTATAAAGGTCACCATTTACGTATTCTTCTCTTTCTTGTGATACTGACTCAAGTTGAATATGTGATCTAAATTCATATGATTCTTTAAGGCCCATGCCTTTACGGACTGCATTGAATAGTCCTTGAGCATCGCCATATCCTTTTATTAGTCCTTTTGTAAAACTTTTAAGATCGTTAGCGGCTGCATACTTACGTAACTTAGAAGCTGACATACCTGATGCACCATCGGCATCAGCGTCTCTTTCGCCAGCTGAAACTACATTGACTCCACCATCAAAATTATAGAAACCATGTTTACCTTTTTTATTGTTATATCGATTTAAAGTAACCTCATATTCTGTAACTCGGTCAGAACCGGCCACAATGGTTACATTTGTAAAACCTTCTTCATATAAGGTATTCATAAGATCAAACATGGTACGAATTTTTGGTGTGTACATAATGTTCCTAGCATACTTAGGAAACATCTTTCTCATAATTTTAATTTTATCTCTATAAGGTAAAGGGTCTTTATAGTAACCTTCTTTATCTCTTTGATTTTGATGTGTTTGAGATGCATATATACGGAATGTTCCACCTTTACCAATCTTGGCTACAGTCTTCATAAGTTTCTCATGACCAATGGTTGGTGGATTATATCTTCCCCACGCAACTGTGATAGATTTAGTCTCTTCGGTAACGTATTGAGTAAAACTTTTGAATTGCACTTTACTTACCTTTATTTTGTAGCTTAGTGCGATCCTTTTGTCTTACTTTCGGTAGGAGTTTCCTAGCAATTCTGTCGATAGCGCCTCTACGTTTGGCTACCATTTTTTCCAGAGCTGCTCTTGAACCGTAAGATAGATCGGCTTTATTTCTAGTCTTAAGAATCTTTTTGACTATTAGATTTCTGGCTTGCTTTTGAGCTCGACCCTTAAGTACTTCTGCGGATGCCATCTTACGTGCTGCGCGCCTGCGGCCCATAGCAATTTTGGCTTTATTTCTTCTCATTACCTGTTTCTTTTTCATTCGTTGCTGAATGGTAAGCACTTCTTGAAGCGCTTCTTCGTGAACAGGTATGTAACTCTTAAAACTTAACATTTTTATTTCCGCTCTTTCCATTAGGATCGGGATGGTGTGTCCCAGCCTTTTATCACATCAGGAGAGAAGTTGTTTGCCGAGAATTCCATACGGTCGACTAACTTAACTGCTCCACCTTTGAGTTTATCAATAGCAACAAAACCTTCTACGCCTGTTACCTGATATCCACGTCTAGTCTTCACAAAGGTATCAATATTACCTAGCTTATTTAGTTTATTTATAATTTTTTGTTTCCCATCGACGATAGCGTTTTGCAGATCAAAAATCAATTTAAGATTTGCTTTATTCTTTGCCGAAAAGAATTTCAATACTTCATCTCTCTTCGCTACCTGAGCTTGTTTGCCGGCAGCACTTTTGCGTTTGTCTATTTCTTTACCATATTTATTATTGATAAACTTAATGAGGCTATCAACATGAGCTCTGGTATTTACTACCTTTTCTTGACGACGCACAAAAGTATTATTATGTGTCTCAATTATTCTAGCAAACTCTTGGTTTTGCTCAATTTGTTTCAAAGTAGTTGATGCAATCTTTCTAAAAATTTTACCAGCATTACTCAAAGCAGTAGTGACTTCCTCGGTATCTTTTTTAGTCAGTGTAGCTGTACCAGAAAGATCTCTTAGTGCAGCATCCTGATTCCAAGCTCCCTTTGAACCATTCAATTGTCTCATATCTACACCATACGAAGCTTTCATTTCTTCGAAGGACGATCCTTTGTAGGTCGTATGCCAGACGATTCCAATTTTTGCCCGGCTAATTTCCTTCGCTGCTGATGTAGCCGTAGGGACAGCATAAACAATAGTATTCGGGTGGAAGGTGATATATTCTTGTCCATCGATCTTTTCCTTTTTAAGATCGTCTTTGACATACATAATATCACCTTGAATAACATCTTTAATGTTTGCAGTTTTTAGTGCGTCAAAGGCGGCCTTTAGTTTAATTGAGAGATCTCCGGAAGTATCATCATCAATGTCGGCATGTGACTTATATACTTTTGGATTCTTATTGAAGACCCCTTTTTTAGCTACAAAGAACTGACCATCGCTTGGATCTTTACCAACAAAGACTGCGGGTGCGCCATCCCATTTTACTGTGACGTCGACTGACTTTGTAGCATTACCTGCTAACATGTCTCTTAGAGATCTTAGTGCTAGGATAGCATCCCTTGCACCTTTCACTCCACCGTAGATTACTTGATCTTCGATGTGAGTCATGTGTGTATTTTTTTCTTCGTTTAATTGATAAGTTGCGAAGCTTTTTATCATTTGCCCATTCCATTAAATTTAATAGCAAGGTTAAATCCTTGGGCTAACTTATTATTTGGCATTGGTTTATTTGATCTTATTGACATATTCATACTAATTGAATCTTCTTTATTTTTGAGTATAACTTTAAAGTTTTGTTTTGATGATTCAGCTTGCGCATCAACTGCAGTAACTGTAGGTAAGAATATTGCTAGTGAATCTTCATCTGTCACATATTGATACCTGGTACCAACAGCCTTTACTACTTCAAGTGGGACATTATCGGCTTTACCAATAATCTGCTCTTCAATATACTTTATAGTATCGTCTTTGTTTTTCTTAAACCTATCAATAACTGCTTGTCTACACAATTCAAGCATTTCATCATATTTTTCGTTATAGTAATCAGGTGTCTTTTCTTTTATACTTTCAATTTTGTCTATTGAACTATCCATATTGCCACGGCCATTCCAGTCTTGTGGAAGTCCAAGTTTGTTATGGATCTTATCATATACATCTTTCATCAAATCGTTTTTGCCACCTTGATCATTAAACGAATCAAACATTTTGTTTACATAAGTATTGAACAATGGTTCTTTAGTTTTGGCACCACCAGCTTTTAGTGATACACCTTTCATTTCACCAGTTTTGTATTTAACAAATATATCACCTTTATGACTATCTGGAATACCTCTTGGCTTTTCTCTATATCCCCAGTATACTTTGCCAATAGGTGACTTAGCATTTTCGTCATGAAGATAATTAAGAATTGCAATAGCATTCTCCATTTTCTCTTTGTATTTAGACGAAGTTGGAGCTTGTGTAATAAACTTTTGACCTTGTTGTTTATCTCTTACTGAAAGATACACATCATTGTCTCTTGCTGTTCTTACAAAGTTATAAAACTGATCTACTCCAGTAAACCTTTTATTAGCCATAAAGGCCAAGGCTGGAAATAGTTCTGTAATTGATGCATTGAGTGTAGTTTCAGCCATACCACCTCCACCGGCAGTTGGCTTATATGTGATTATAATATCATGTCTTGGAAAGTTGACCCGTGTACGGCCAATAGAACCACCTTTTCTTTCTCCTACATTGGAGATTTTGGCTCTTGAAAGCTTAGCTTCGATGTCTGTTCTCATCTTAGCTCTGTCCGCGGAAGGAGCTCTTACAATAATTGTAGTTGATTTTGCGGTAGAGGTTTTGACTTCATAGCCAACACCAATAGCCCTATCAAATTTAGACTTGTCTGCTCTTGATAGTGCTCGCATATCTTGCTCCTGTAAATAAGTTCTAAATCGTATCATATCCCGCGCCATTTGTTTAGATTAGATACGTATATTTATATAATTTCATTCTCCCAAATTTCATGTGCGTACTTATCTTGCAACCTATATGCCTCTTTTTCCCAAGGTAAATCATAATAATTTGTATCGGCTGGAATAGTTTTTGACTTCCAACGTGCAATATGACCTGAACAGCCGTCATCCATTTCATTACGAACCCACTGTTTAACATGGATCATTTCATGAACAATGGTAGTAACAAGTTGTACAATGCCTTGTTTCTTATCAGCTTCAATAACAAACTCTCTTTTGCGATCACACATCATACAAAAACCAACGGCATCGCTTTTGATATCGACTAATTCAACTGTGATATCAAGAGTACGATGTCTTGGCATTAGACGTTTGATCATGTAAGAAACAACGTCCTCAGCAATTTGCCTTTGGACTTTGTTTCCACCTGTAGCCTCTACAATGTTCATTTTAGTAAGGGCCATCTTGGTACTGGCACCAAAGCTCATTCCACATTTCTGAAACTGCATTTTGAGCAATGCTAATATCAAAATGTGTTTTCAATCCAAGTGTATCAACCACAAAGGTATTTACCTCAGAAATATCTTCAGATTCAGAGATCTTATTTTCCAAACCTTCGATGTTGTAGACATCTTCTTCGATATCCATAATGTAACCTTTTACTTTTCCCATTTTATTCTCCTTCCATAATTAAGATGGGTGGGGCGGCAGTCATGCCATCTATCCTCCTCGACCGGTTGGTCCGCCCCTTGAGGAGGATAGGGTACTATCTATTTGACGATGGTGGTTCCCTGAGTCGTACCAGACTTGTAAACCCCGATTCCCTTCTGTTTCTGAGACTTATTGTCGTTGCTCAACTTCTCCATCAGGAACCTTATCGTTTACGTTCGCTATGTCATTTTGATTTCCCTTCCTTTTCCATTTTATAGATATATTATATCACAATCTGATGGAATTGTAAAGGAAAAAGTGAAAAAACATTTGTTGCTAAATCAATTACTTAACAAAAAAGTTTGTTTTTTTTACATTTTAAAGTCTGAAAAGTTTTGCTGACGTTCGCCAGTTGGTGTATTATCAAACACAGGAGTATCATCAGTCAGTGTCTGAGCGCTTTCTTCAACATCATATAGACGCATACGAGATCTGTCAACACCAACTACAAACCTTTTCTTGTAGGTAGGATCATTGTAACGATTCTTTAGCTGCTTGACCATCATTTGACCGAGACGTTGTAGGTCTTCAGTAGATATAAGTGCAAACATAAAATCGGCTGTGGCTGGCAAACCAAATGATTCAGAAGTATCTTCCAATCCAACATCAGTATTTGAGAAACCAGAACGAGTCGTTTGAGTAGCCGAAAAGACTGGTACATTGAACTCAACAGCCAAACCACGAAGTTCTTCGGCAATAGCCTTGACATAACTATATGAGTTGATAGCACCACCAAGACCTTTCATACGACTAGAAGAACAGATATTTAGATAATCAATAAAGATAATATTTGGTTCAAACTGCTTTTTGAGTTTAAGTTCATTTAATAGAGCCCTAAAGTGAGATGCATGAGCGGCACCGGTAGGATATTCTTTTACGATAAGTTTGCCAATATTACGTTTTGCAATCTTTGCAATTTTATCATCGAACATCTTTTTAGATAAGCTTTCCAATTGGTCAATGGGCAAATTGAACAAGTTGGCATCAATACGTTCAGCAATTCTTTCCTCTGCCATTTCTAGAGTTATGTACAAAACATTCTTTCCTTGCATAAGAGAAGATGCAGCAACGTGACACATGAAGAGAGACTTACCAACACCGGTGCCGGCCAGTGCAATATTCAAAGTCTTGTTTGGAATACCACCTTTAGTGATGTCATTGAAGTTTTCAAGATCGAATGGGAGTCGATCTTCCACACGGTGGTAAAAATCAAATCGATCATCAGAATTGTCAATATAATCATGACCAACATTGGTATCGAAGCTTACTGCCAATGCGTCAGATAATATCTCTGGTACGGCATTCTTCGTAAGACTTTGGTTCTTTCCATCAATAACGTTGATGGATTCCATGATGGCAAGATAGATAGCTCTATCCTGACACCACTTCTCTGTACTATTCAATAGCCATTCTTCATTCACCGGTTCAGGTGTAAAGACGATATCGACTAGTCCAGATACTGGTTCAAGAGTACCAGCCGCAGTCATATCAACAGTGATAGACTCTTTGGTCGGCAACTTGTTATATTTGTTAACAAAGGATACAATTTCGTTAAATACGATTTTGTGTTCACCTTCGAAATATTCTTTTTTGAGAAAAGGAATAACCTTTCTTAGATAGTCTTCATTGGAAAGGAGATTCCTCAGTATTGTTTGTTGTATGTTCGCTTCGATCATTTAATTTCGCTTTCCCATTTTCAAATGCATCTTCTATTACGTGTTGTAATACTGCACCTATATAATTTCTAAATTCATCAGACGTATTTAACTCGTCTTCAGTCCACTGGCCAGGATCAAGTATCTTATATTTGAAGTCAATACTTGCACTGTCTTCTTTTTCTTTTACTTTAATCTGCCCGTACATGTACGTGACACCAGGAAACTCTGAATACAAACGAACTGCCCAGTGATCGTCTGCTTCAGATTCCGCAAAGGTATAATCATTCCTCGTTATCATCAGTGATTGCCTCAACATGCCCAATTTGATAACTTTTTTTCAAATACTCTTTAAAGTCTGTTTCTTCAAAGATTGGCTTCCAGAACTCTTCTGTTAGAGTATCTTTTTCTCTGAACTTGGGATCCACAAGCTCGCCAGTGCTACGATCAACACGGCAGTACCAACCATTAGAAGGCTTACCAACATAATTGCCGGCAAGGCCAACATCAAGCAAACCACTCCAACGCTCGACACCACCTTCCCAAGAAACGGAGATAGGAACTTTAGACTTTTCGCGAACAAAACGCGATTTCTCAACATTGATAACAAAGTGATACCCCTTAATTTCTGTACCTTGCTTGTCCTGCTGGCGACCAAGAATCCAAATATTATCGGCTGAATAGTAGATGCCGGTACCACCAGATACAGTTGGCTTTGAGAACATTTCAAGAGACATATAGGTATGATTTACTGCCAGCAAAGGAATGTTTTTCATAGTCAAGTATGGTGTTACCATACGAAACAGACCTTTCAACGCTTTTGCCCGAGACATATCAGCCACAGACTTTTCATTGATTGCATCTTCCAGCTCTTTTTTAGATGCTAGATTACCGATTGAATCAATTACAATTACAACATTATCTTCTCGTTCAATCGATTCAAGTTGGTTAACCAGATCAAACTTAAGCTTTTCAACATCGGTAATTGGTGTATGAAGAACACGATTAGTGTCAATACCAAAGGCTTCAAAGTAAGATTGTGGTGAACCAAATTCACTATCATAGAATAGAATGACAGCGTCTTTGTGTTTTTTCAAATAAGCACTAGCCATAATCAGTGCAAATGAAGTTTTGAAGTGCTTTGATGGGCCAGCAAGTACAGTAAGACCAGAAGTCAAACCGCCATCAGCATCACCAGACAAAGCCACATTAATCATTGGTACATCAGTTGGTACCATATCTTTTTCAGTAAAGTATTTCGAATCAGCAAGAATAGATGTTTCTTTGATTTTCGAATTCTTTTTAAGTTTATCCATTACAGACATAAGCAATATCCTTTTTCAATTTGTACATATATTATATCATAAACTGGTCCAATTGTACAGGAGTTTTTTCATAATGCATTGATTTTGTTTTATTACATTGGATAGCAAACTCACTATCAATCATTTGATTATCAAGCCTTCCGTGCACAAAAGAATCTACTACTTCAGCCATATCTTGAGCTGTAGTAACAGGAACATTTTGACAGATATGATTTAGATTTTTTAGTCCACCTTGTAGCATAAAATCGCCTGGTAGTTTCATAATTGATAGACATTCTCTGATTGTGAGGTATCTATCTTCGTCTGGATGCGTAAGTGATGATGGCATATGACCTACAAATGCTCCAATATAGTCTTTTGGAATCTCTGTAGTCTTACGCATAATGTTACCACCAGCGGCTAGTTTATCATGCATCCTTATACACTTGCCAGCTTCATTTTCATAACCGTGTTTAGTCATCCATTCGCCTACAGTACGGTATTTGATACCAGCCTTTTCAATTTCATCCAAAGGATTAGTACTTCGTTTAATCTTTTCCTGAAACTCTGAATGAGAAATACCACCCTCAATTTCTTCAAGGACATATTTATAAAATGGATTCTCTGTTGGAACCCTTTTATTAGTTAGTACATTCATAGGATCATCGCTATGTAACTTTGTATTACGAATAGTATCTTCAATGCGCTCATAATCTCTATGAATGTAAGGTAGTTTTGGAATTTTATCACCTTTCCAAAAAAAATAGAATGTTCTATCTCTTACCTGACTCAGTCCATGAAGTATAGACTTCGTTTTATAGATGCTAAAAGTGTATCCATTTTCTCTACCAATTTTTCGAAGTTCTTCGACAATCGGCTCTCCCATTTTGCTTGCCAGTCTAGGAGCGTTTTCGCCCCAGAAAACTTTAGGTTGGATATCCCCCAAGACGTGACGTGCGGTAGCCAGCATCCAATCATTGTTAGCGTTAGTAGAAGATGCTGAAGGAGAGAGGCTACTAAGACCAGCACAAGGGCAAACAGTGTTAATAGACTCGACAACAGGAAGAGAAGATGGCATATCACCGTCCAAATGATAGTAAGGAACTTGTTTATCATAGTACTCCACTAATTGTTTATCGTTGGCCTCAAAAGCTAAGTAACTTAAAATATACTCAGGCTTTTTACCAACTACATTTTGCATTGCAATGGTCTCACCACCAATAAGCGGTACAATACTCGCGAAACTCATACGAAAAAATCCTCCAAGCTAGCAGTCTTTTGTTCTACACCTGTCCAATGAGGATAGGCTTCTCGTGATAGATGGATTGACTGCGGCTTTTCCATATAATCAAAATCAAGTTGACCACTCTTATTAGTAAGACCATCAACCCAACGAATGATCTTCGCACGGGTTGCTTTCTTTTCTAATTGTTCTCTAAATAATAAGCGACACTCATTACGCTCTTCCCATGAACCCCAAAATGGTTTATCCTTATAGTAACCTGACTTTGGCAGTTTACGAGATTCGTCTTCAATAGGCAACAATTCATAAATGGCGACGTCTTCAATAGGTAATGATTCAACTGCTGTTATATATCTATCTGCTAAAGCCTTAGTATTTTCTAGGCGGTCACCTTCAATTCTACATAAGTGATGACGAATATCAATATTGCCAAAATAACATTCAACTGTTTTGAACCAATCAACATTACCAACCATTTCAATATATGTTTGAAGCCCATCATTTAAAGCACCATTCAATGTTTTGAACGGTACACTATTTACCATCCATCCAGGACGATACATGCAAATAGAGTGGCTATCACCAATAACCAAATTAGGACTAGTGACCGGCCACTTAATAGTTTCTGCAGTTTCATACATTCTTTTGAGATTATCAATGTCAACATCAAGCCATTCCTCTTGTATTTCGTTACCTTTTTCTTTTGCCTTATCGATACGTTCTTGTATCATTTCGTGATAAGGTGGAAAGTCAATAGCCAAAGAATAAACCTTGCCTTTGAACTTTGAGAAGTTACGTGTATTGAATGCGTATGGGAATCCTTTGACACCACCAAACACATTCATACTACCAGACCAATCATTGCCATGGTAAACATACATAGCATCATATTGATTGTGATCTTCGATTTTACCAGACCAATTGACATCAATATCAACACCGGTCTGGCGAATCATATCCGCATAGATAGCTCCTTGAGCACCTCTATGAGATGCCATGCGCGTAGCTACAGGGATAAATGGACAATTAAGTATAGCTTTCATTTTATTATTATAACACACTTTGCATCATTTGTAAACCCTTAAACCATAAAAGCTTCAAGTGGTGAAGGTGCTATCCTCTTTTTTAAGTTTTCAGCAATATCAATAAAGGCATCAAACGTAAGTGGTAACATTCTTTTTGTTTGTGCTTTATCGTTATCCATGATGCCTAAGAAACAATTAAACTGACAGAACGTAATTTCAGTACCAAAGGTAGTTAGGTTACCGCCACGTTCTAAGTTCTCTCTGTAAAAGGCTGCTTCGCTATCATTCATTTCAAAAAACTCGTGTTGATGATCTCTTACCGCTAGTATGTATGCCTCCATGATTTCGTTATTCTTAAACTTGACATGTGGGAATACATATTCAAGACCACGTTTAGCACCAGGACCTACTAAGCAGTAGTTATCATCCTCATCAATATTAGGCAGATCATCACAACGAGAAAAGTTACATGGTGGGTGATATGAGAAGTACGGGCCAATACCACGATGAGTAGCAAACCAGTCACATACATCACCTAGCTTATTATTTGGATCTTGTACTATCTTACTCATACCAAGATCATCTAGATGTCCCATCCATCGAATCATATGTGATAGCCTAAACTTCTGATCAGGATCATTATCTTCCTGTCTACAAAAGTTACGAGCAGCAGTTTGAAGAGAAGTTTGAAGTTGAGTTGCACCCCAGACTTTCATCTTATGTTTGTTAGTATCTAGATTGTTATTGATCCAATGATAGTAATCACCCTTTTGCTTATAGGTATCAAAGTCAATAACATCAGCATAGTTAGTAGAGTCTGCAGCAACCAACGTAAGTGTTGGCATACCGACAAACTTTACTGCCATTGCATTGAGAATCTTATTACGCATTGAGATGTCCTGATTAAAGACAAAGTTCTCTAACCAGTACACCTCGGCATGTTTGGATCTATTTGGATTCCAATATGAAACTTCTTGTCTCATTGCTGGACCAAACTCTTCAGAGTATGTGTACTCATCAAGTCTGCCAGATTCTCTTAAAGCTTCTCTACGGAAAAACTCAAGGACCCACTTATTAAAATAACTGAAGTTGTTTGGGTCTCTCGTCTTCCTCAGTGTTTCCAGTGTTATTCCAGACATGCCTTACATTCTCTTTCTCAACCAATTCATGTTGTAATAGTACCACATTAATATGTGGCATCATCTTTTGAATAATCTCAGCTTGGACTGGATCATCTTCAAAGTGTATACCAAAACGCATTCCTATTTCTTCCAAGTAAAAAAGCGTTCTTCCCTTATGCCTACCAGAATCTTCTCTTGATTTATTATCAAATGCTGTTGGATTCATATAGACCTTATTAGATATACCTTTTGAAAGAAGCATAGCCGAAGTCTCTGGCTCTTCTTCTTTTGATCTACCCGTAATGATAATATCGTGTGGTCCGGGGAAGACGCCTCCGTACTTCCCCATGTAGATCACACCATCAATATCAAACGAATTGATTAGACCAGGCTTATTACGCATAGTCAGTTTTTCCAGCTTGGAATGTGTATGGAAGATTTTTAGCCACTGGCTCATTTTCCACAAGTTGATTTCTAGTAATATCGGTCAACTCACGATCAGCCAACATATCACATTCATATTTAGCATCTTCAGTTCTTAGCTGAAGTGGAGGCGTTTTCTGAGTCCAAGCAGAAGGACCACGAAGGAATCCTACAACACCCATCTCAGAAGCTACTTTACAGAATCGAATAGCCGAAACTACCACACCACCTGAGTTAGGTGAATCCTGTACGGCAAGACGAGCAGTCATCTCGTACCTTGCACCACCGAAGCCATAAGCAACGATATCAAAGTTAGCAATCTTCTGATCTGATCCAACATAGTCACCACCAGGCTTTTGCTGAACGGTAAGTGATGGACCAGCAAACAGAGTCATACCAGCAGAGCTAGTATCGCGAACTGTGTTTTGACCTTTCAACACATTCTCTTTTGAGATATGTTTGTTGTGAAGTCTTTCAGCTTTAGCCATATTGAGAAAGTCTGTGTTAGCAGTACGTCCAGTACGAATATGTTCTTGTCCTTGTGTAGAACCAGCAGCCATATTAGTCTGAATGTGTTGTGTAACCATAAGACCAGAATCTAGCATAGCACCTTGAAGTACTTCAGACATTCTTGATGCACCCCAAGCTGATCTCATATCAGAACCAACAATGGTAAGACCTGCATCAATGAACTTCTGTTCAACTCTTTGAGAAGCCTTTGTAGAGATAAGTGTTGGAATACAGTTTACAAAGTGACAACCAGCTTTAATAGCCGCATCCATATAAAACTCTGATGCTCTTTCAGAGCCGACCGGAAGATAGTTGATAACAACATCAACATCAGCAGCCATCAAAAGATCTTTAATCTCATCAAATGAGAGATGACCTTCGGCACCAGTTCTAAATGATACCTCTTCAGGATAGTCAAGCATATGAGGTGCAACACCATCATATTCAGGACCAGAGTAAACCATAGCACCAGGTTTAATACAACCAAAACCGTTTGACGTATCATCAATTGCAGCAACATGATTCATTGCACAATTTGGTTCAGCACGAAGTGCTTCAGCCAACGGACGGTTTACCTTACGTCTATCAACATCAAATCCAATTACGAATTCAATATCCTTAGCTTGGTAACCACCAATGTCAGGATACATCAAACCTACAGTATCATCAGGATTCTCATTGTAGTATTGAATGCCCTCAACGAGGGACTTTGCACAGTTGCCGATACCTACAATACCGACTTTGATTTTTGTTTTTGACATTTCTGTCTCCTTTATATCAGTTTATTACCGTGAGAAATTTGTCCGGAGTGGAGTAGCTCACGTTAGTAGTTATACAGGTAGAAATTTCCACTTCACACCTGCTTCATCAAACATAGAACGTGTCAGATCCCATGAATCTATCCAATGGTCAGGTATATCCTGTTGTGGCATAAACACTTGGTTTACACCAACTTGGATAATACCTTTAGCACAATCACTACAAACCGGTAAACCGTGTACGTAAAAATCGCTTTCAACTAATGACACACCATTAAAACTTGCATTGTATATACAGTTCATTTCTGCATGGACAACATATTTGTATTTGATAGCTCTATCTTGATAGCGCTCATCATCTTCGATACCACGTGGGAATCCATTGTAGCCTTGAGCAATTACATTTCGGTTCTTTACCGCAATTGCACCAATTTGCCTTGATGGATCTTTAGACCAAGTACTAATTCGTCTGGCTAATTCCAAAAATCTTAGATCCCACTTATTTGACAAGATGAAAATGCCTTTCGTAAACATGAAGGTTTTGAACTTGCCACTGAATAAAGCCTGGTTGAATATCAAGGTCATTAGCCAATGACTCAAGTACATATTGCTGCCATGCAAAGTCATTCTTATAGCCAAAGACTACATCATTAGATCGCATTTGAACTACAGCTTGTAATTCATCATTGCGAATATAATAAGTGACAGCATTGGTACAAATGAAGTCATTCTTACCATTATTGTTATACTCCATCCAAATGTCAGGACGATTGTAAATCATAATAGCTCTACGTGAGTCTGGGTTTTCTTCCAGTTCTTCAAGGGCACGTTCATATTGACAATGGAATCTATTATTCCAAATAAGAAAACCATAGTTTGAATTAATCTCACCGTGGCGATTAGCACTATATTGCCAAGCCTGTGGTGGATCTTTTTCATCTTCGTAAATATCATAAATGTTTGTCGACTCTGACTCGTACCAACGTAGCTCAGCATCTACATAATCTTTATTGACTTCGCCAAAGATCGCCGGCTCATCGGCAAGGAAGGAAGCGCCGATGAGCTCAATGGTCTTTTGACCACTGCGATCTATTGTGAATGCTTTGTCATTCAGCTCGTCAATAAAAAACTGACGAATATCTGATACACTATACATTCTCATTAGAAGTAACCTTTGGTTTGTTTAAGAAGTCTCTGTTTGGATCTTGTCCATCCATTTTGCCACGAGAATATGCAACAAAGAATGTAGAATAGTTAATAAGATCTTTGGCTGAGTCTTCTAGTGATTCGAAGTTAGGTGCATAGTTATCACCTTCCATTGCTTCAAGAACAGATTGCATACGCAAAATTTTGCCATACATCTGATCAAGAATAGTTGCACAGCCACGAGGATAATAATCGGGCTGCTTAATGCGCGAGTTTGGATTTTGATAGTCATTTGACTTTTGAGTTTGAACTTCAGCGCATTCTTGAAGAACTTTGAGTGATTCTTTCATTATACGTATTCTCCTTGGTCATAGATTTTGTCGACACCAGCTTGGTCAACAATAGTTATAAGGTCACGCAACTTACGAATTTCATCAGTTGTGAGACGATCAACTTGGTCGTAGATGTTTTCAGTTGAGCCATCTTTGGCAATATTCTTGAGAACATCTTCTAAAACTTTGTAATGATAAGACATGTGATTTCCTTCCTTTTATCATTTTATACATATATTATAACACAATTTAGGCATATTGTAAAGGACTATTTTCACTTTCTTTTAACTTTTTTATGATACCTTCGTTAAAAATCTGACACTCTTTATCAGTTCGTGCTACATACTGATTATAGACTAGAGGCTTATAGTTATCATAGTGCGATTTGAAGATATTGTTTTTGAATGTCTTTGGATTGATAAGTAGCCTAGGCCATACTTCAAGTCCATCACCTTCTTCACGTGTACTTGCAGTAATCAAATAGTCAAATCCACCTTGATTGTATCTATCGTTAATTTTGTTTGCAATTGTGTTGGTCATTGAGTACCAGTCTTCGGCAAACTTTTGATATTTGATTTCAAACCTAGTTCCTATAGCCATAACATCATAGCCCCATGTACTAATGTCGGTGTGATCAAAGGCTTGTTCATTTACTTCACCATTAGGTAGAGCCTTTGCAACACCAATCTCGCATGCAATAGAGTTATAAGTATCTTTCCAAATCTTTTCAGGTGTCCTAGGATCTTTAGTTCTTTTAGCCTGCTTGATGATACCATTATATTGCCACTTGGCACGTGGCTTGATTTCTGTGTGTGGTACAAATCTTGCACCAGTTAGAAAGTCTTTTAAGTTAAGCATTTTTATATACGAATTCGATTGCTCGATCCGCCTCCTTTTCAAGTGGCCGGTTAATATACCATTGGCCAGTTTCATTATCAATTTCCTTACATAACTCAGCAATTTGTTGAGATGTAATTGGATAGTTTTGTTTGACTGCATTACCAGCAATAGATACCATGATACGATAAAGACCATGATACCAACCTGCCTCTGCAATAGACTTATACTCTGATACAAGCTTTCTATTAACAAAAGGACAGTCATGATAAGAAGACCAAGTGACGTTTACATTATCAGCTTGGTTCTTACGATGAGATACAATTTGTTCTTGTATTTCAGCTGGAAGTCTGTCAAAGAAAGTAGCACCAGACTTCTTTTCCATCATTGGATGTTTCTTAATTAGTTCATCAGGATAAAGATAGCTACCGTTAGTATTACTAAATATGAAGTTGTATGCGTTAGCATATTGGCCTGGTACATAATACATTCTTGAAAGGTCTTTAGTCTGTCTATCTCCGATCGACTGAAGTTCTGTTTGGAGTGCATACCAGAATTTTCTAATTCTATCTCGTTCAACAGGTTCCGCAAGTGGGAAGACAAGGCGGAACTTTGGATGATCAGTGGTACTACTCGCAGTAGAATAACACACGTAATAGTAGCGACCGTAAAGACGGCTAAGTTCATTTTGTAAGTCTCCTTCGAATTTGTGTTCATCAACATCAACTGCAGCCCAGCCAGCCCACTCAATAACATTGTCATTGGCCCGAGTAGTATCAGGCTTATAGACAGCAGGAGACATGAGTGGTGCATCTTTCTTTGATGCAAAAGGTCTTTCTGCTAGTTTATACAACGCACTTTCAAACCCCGAAAAGGTATCAAAGTCAAGACGTTGGTGCGTCTTATTATCGTATATGTTCTTAAAAAGTGTGATCGAGCAAGTCATGGTTATCTTCGTGGCTTGGAGCTTTCCAGTCATCTGGCTTTATCAAATCTGGTAGACCCAGTGGATTAGGACGAGACTCTTTTACACCAACTTTTTTTGACATATTGGCTTTGAGTACCTCATCCCATGCTTTATGAGCATCAACACCAAAAGCATCAAGTGTACCAATAGCCACAACACAAAGATCGATAAGACCATCAACGATCTCTTCAGGATCTTTATCCTGTACAGCTTTGGATGTTTCATCAAGCTCTTCTTTAAGAAACTTAATACGAAAATCAAGAAACTGTTGTAGTAGTTCTCTTTCATTATTCATTTCACGTAAGGCCATCCACTGATGTACACCATACTTATCGTGCATATCGTGAATATCTTTAACCCAATCTTTAGACATCTTTGTCTCCTTCAATTTTGTATATTATAACACATTTCATGTGTTTTGTAAACCCTTAATATAGTTAGCCTTGTTAACTACCCAAGGATCTCGTAGTGGAAGAAAGGCACCGCTTGATCCGTTCCATCCTTCAAACTCTTTATCGTAAAATCCAATCTTACATTTATCTGGATTCTTATCTTGCAGTTCAGCCAATTCGTCAGCCCACCTTTGCCAGGTGTGATCATCTACAATATTGTCATCCATTTCATAATATATATGTGAATGGATTAACATCTGTGATCGCCTTTGGCGAATCTTTTCTTCTATGGTTTGCTTATACAAAAAAGTCCTCCAATGATGCTTTACGTTCATGAGACCAGCCAAGAGAAGTCAGGATTGGCTCGATTGGATCAAGAAACGTCTTTTGAAACTGAGTTTCATAGTCAATGTACTTATCAAGTTGTAACTCTGGCGGCAAGAAGTCTTTGAATGATACTACATTTTCTTGCAAAGGATTAGGCAGTTTCAGGTAAGCAAACTTGACCTTGTCACCATTTTGGATAAGCTCATACTTGTTTGCAAGCTCGCCTTGAATAGCATTATTGTGGAGGATAGCACCACGTACGTGAATTGGTGTACCTTTAGCATAAACCTCTTTCTTGCGAACCCACTTGTTAATATCTGATACTGACCTTGGAAAGGCGACTTCATGAGCCGGCAAAGTAAAGAAATGATTACGAAAATGGCGTATAGCATCTTGCGTCTTATCTTCGGAACCAGTAACAATTACCTTGAAGATTTCTTTAAGAGCTTGCCGACATTCAGACGGTGTAGACGATTTGATAGCTTCAATACCCATAATCTTGAGTTTTGGTTCAGCATATTGAACACCTTCAGAGTTATGAACATTTAAGATATAACGTTTCTTGGCAGTCCAGATACCAACATCTGCAATTACTTCCCTGCCCATTTCCATACGTGGACGTGCACACTGGAATGAATCAAATAGTTCTTTGTATGAATCAGCAATCTTAGGTTCAAAGTGTTCTTTACAGATTTGATCAAGCCAAGTAACTGGATTCTTTGGATTGAACTTCTTGACTAGTGGACCAAAGTTAATATAAAGCGAATCTGTATCGATTGCAATAACATAATCCTTTTCATCACCAATTAGCTTTTGCATAGTTTTGTTTACAGACTCTTCAGCCCAACGAATGGCTGTTTGACCAGTGAGTGTAATAGCTTCAGCCATAGATACATCATTGTATCGAAAGTACTTATTACCAAGTGCGCCATAAAGACTGTTCATCATAATCTTAATAGCCATTTGCTGATTTTCATACCGATTCATATCGCGTTCAATACGATAGATTTCTTGTTTTTGAGTTGGATCTACACCCTGACGTTCTTGCTGAGCAGCCAACATCTTCTTTTTGATTTCAGAACGTTCGGCATAATAGTCGACAATAAGGTTTGGTAGAACACCAAACTTATCTTTACGAAATGATACACCATTACAACCCATGACATCATCGCCAGGCGGCTTTGGATTAGAACGTTCAATACATGTGTCGGGTGTTACGCCAGGTGTCCAACCATCAATAATGGTTTCTGGTGACATGTTCCATTGAACAATAATGTTAGGATACAGAGAGTTCAAATCAAATGATACAACCCATTCATGAAGACCAACCTGTGGAGGTTTGACGAAGCCACCAGCAAAGCCAGGTTCTTTCTTATCACCATTTCGTATACCGTTAGTTGTATCATGAGTAACAGAACCTTCAACACCACCAGTGACTTTGTACTTGGTGTTACCTTTGATCTTTGCAACGTTTGGATATATGTTGTCCTTGGCAAGCCTACGATAAATGATAGTATCCCACATGGAAGTAGTACCAAAAGCATCCATATAGTTAACACCAGCTTTATAAGCAATAGTCATAACCAAGGTGATAAGACCCATCTTATCTTCAAGGCGATCTACTAGTTCAACGTCTTTGATATTATAGTCAATGAACTTTTGAAAGTCAGCTTTGTATAGGTTATGAAGTGAAGAGTGTTCTTCATAGGATAGTTTCTTTTCACCAAGTACGACATGTGAGATATGATTTAGTGAATACGATTCTTGTGGGCCATAAGCATATCCAAACTTTTTGAACATGTCCATATAGTCAAGTGTTACAATACCCATGAGTTCATAGGCTGTAAGTTCACGGCCTTTGAATCGAATATTACGTTGACTTGGTTGGTTACCCCACGGCGAAAGCCGAGATGATGAGCCAGGACCAATAACTTTATCGATACGGTGAACCATGTATGGAATATCAAAGCCACGTACATTCCAGCCAGTGATTACGTCTGGACAGTGAGCGGGTGAGTTCCACCATTTGAGAAAGTCAGAAAGAAGATGTAGTTCACTATCCATTTTGCGATAGACAACAGTATGATCTTGCATAACACTGGAAGATACATCATAGTCTTCCATACCCCATACGAAATACGTATTGTCAATATTGTTTTTACATGCAATAGAGATAACAGGGAAGTTAGCATCATCAGGCTCAGGGAAGCCTTGGTCTGACTGAACCTCAATATCAATTGTAGTGATATTGATACGATCTCGGTCAAACTCAATTTCGTCTGGCCAAGTTTCAGCAATGTATTGATTAGTATAGTTTGAGTTACCGTAGATATTGAACGAGTCTACGCCTTCCATGGATTGAACATGATCACGGGCAGCCCGCATAGTTTCATACAACTTAGGCTCAATTGGTTTGCCATCGAGTGATGTATAGCCAGTCACACGATTGGCATCATGGAAGAGTGTCGGTTGGTGTTTGATCTTACGCATGACTGGTTGACCATTGTCATAGCCACGATAAAGTAAGACGTTACCAAAGCGGTTGATACAAGTATAGAAATTCAAATCACAAACCTTTCATAATGTAAGTATATTATAACACACTTTTGTGCGATTGTAAAGGAAAAAGAGCAGCAAACACTGCTCTTTTTTTGTTATTTTCTTTTTGAGATTAAATCGTTCTCTTCTTCAGTATATGGCCACATTAGATCCAGATTCCTTTTCTTTGAAGCTCTTTCATTCTTTGCTCTAGATCAACATGATCTGTCGCCTTTGAAAGATACTTAGTTACTGGATCCATCCATAGATTCTTCCAGAAGTTCTTCAATTTAGCCATTGCCGAACTCCTTATGAATAGATGCAATGCATTGTTGATTCAGTCTATTCAATACTTCGTGATACTGGTCTTGCCTGTATTCACCTGTATCGATAAGCTGCTGTGCAACAACTCTATTAGCTGATGTTTGCCTTGCGAGCATGTAGCCAATCATAATACCTTGAAGTGTTTTCTTTAATCCAACCCAAAGTCTTTCAAGCAGACTCTTGGAGTAGCTGAGCGCTATTGTTGTCATTTGTTTCCTCGTTAGTTCCAATGTTGATCTTACGAGGCTGCTTTTCTTTTGGAAGGACTACTTCTAATTTGACAGTAAGAATTCCATCCACAAGATCTGCACCGGTTACTTCCGTATATTCGGACAGTCTAAATGACTTTCTCCAATTTCTTGCACTAATACCTTTATGAACATATTTGTCTTGATCTCTACGTGCAGGTCTATCACCCTTGATTGTAAGGACGTGATCTTTCACTTCGATATCAATATGTTCTTGTTTGAATCCAGCCACAGCAAGTTCAAGAGTATACTTAGCGTCTTCTTCTTTTACTACGTTGTGAGGTGGATAGGTATCCTTCGCATGAGCATGAATATTATTCAACTCGTCGAAGATGTGGTCGAAACCTAGAAAAGCGTTTCGCGGGAATGCGAATGTGTTGTTAGTCATCATGTTTCCTCCTATTGACTAGCAAGGTTAATTTAAGGATCCGTTGAACGGCATCCTACTATTATATATAATACTTTTTTCCTAAATGTAAAGGGCTAAAGCAAATTATTTTTTTCGATTCTTTCTTGCATTTTTACGTTTCGTAGAGCCTTTCTTTCTTCTCCCTTTTGGAGGACGATTCTTGTGAGGCCATGGCATTACTTATTTGTTCCTATATTATACTTAGGATGCAATTGCCATTTATCTTTGTCCTTATAAGAAATGATCTTAATCTGTCTGAGTGGTGCTTTGTTAGTAGCTTGGTCACTATTTACAATAGTGATAAGTCCCCAGTCAGATAACAATGTTGCCACAGTGTTTCTACGTTCAAGATCGTTCTCCATCAGGTTAGATGGTTTTCCATCTAGCAAGAAGAGCTCTTTGAAATGTGTAATAAAATACCTGCCTTGTTTATGTAATATGTGACAAGACTGATATAGAATATTGTCTTTGCGGGAAGCGACTCCGATACGTGTAAGCGTTTCGCGTACCTTTAGGAAGTCGTCCGGCTCATTGAGTATTACTTCCAGCATCATAGCTGGTGTCCACTCTTTAATCTCGTTACTTTGATTTTCCACCTTTGTACACCTTTTTTCTTAGTTCTTCAAGTTGCGCATCATTTAGTAAGGTGAGAGCTTGGCGGGCTTTTTCGTTGCTGTAACCATAATACTCTTTGACCACTTCGATATCAGCGATCTTAGTTGCTTTCAACCACTTACTGAAACGCTTTTGTTTCCTAATGGTATTTATAAGAAAATCAAATTTAAGACGGCTATCGATATGGTGGTGACGATTCATCTCATTGGCTAGCAATACTGTATCATAGAAATAAGATAATCCACGATTAACCATGAATGAGTTGTAATCCTTCTCGGCGAGATCATCAACCATGATGTCTCGCTTTGAAGTATTAATCGCGTTTAGATAATCAAACGGGCCCATCGGGTCTTTCCTCCTGATCAGGATGCCAGTGAGTAACATCACCAGTCAACCAACCATAATCACAAGAAAACATATGCATACCTTTCCACTCTTTACCTTCTTCGTCTACATAGTATCCGTCAAAAGTACCACGGTGGCTTCCCACCATATCAAAAAAGTACCATACATTATCGCCAACTTCCGGCATCTTATCTTCGCATTTTATCCACATTAGCTAAACCTTTCTATTAGAGCTACAATTGTTTGGTAACCCATCCATATGAATACTAAAGCAATACAGAACTTCAAGAACTTATTCATTCCATCATCTGACATTACTTCCCAATGTGGTCTCGTATCTTTTTTCTTAAACATCAGAACCATCCCAGCTTTACGCCATTATGAGCGATGATAAAAAAACAAGCGACCATATGAGTAAGAACCCATGCTGTACGCAAGATAGCTGCAACGTCACTTTCATAGTTATCTCCTATTTTTGAACCGATAGTTTTTGCCCAGATTCGCCAAGCCCTTTTCATTCTCATACAAACTCCACGTTTGCCATGATTTCTGTCATACACGCAACAGTGTTTAGCTCATGATCGGCGACAAAGGCGTTTTTGTACTGGTACTCGGCTAGGATCAGTACAAGCTGTGGAATCGACTGTGGTTTAACACAATCATTCATATTATCATAAAGACCACGGAAGATAGCAGCACTTTCAATATCCATATTGTTGGCTACCCAAGCTCGCATCTTCTTAAAGTCTTTAGCTTTTAGTTGTTGTAGTAAATCTGGAAAAAGTTGAGATCCAGCAAGATCATTACTAGACCTAGACACACTCCCCACAACAGAACACTTTTGTAGTTCATTTAATATCCTCCTCCAATCAGGCGCATGTTTCATAATAATATCGGCTAGGATTGATTCTTCATAACCAACACCTTCGCCATCAAGGATGCCCTTGGCACGAGTCATAAACTCACTACAAAGTACAGCCATGTCTTTTTTCGTTGTATTGAACTCATAGATACCACACCGAGAGTGCAGTGGTTCAATAATACGATTCTTAAAATTACATGTAAGAATGAACCGGCAGTTGTTGCTAAACTCTTCAATAAAACCACGAAGAGCAGGTTGTGTTGACTGCGGGTTCAGGTAATCTGCCTCATCTAGGATCACAACCTTGTAGCCACCCGATAGAGAGACAGATGATGCGAACTGCTTGATCTTGCCACGTAAGGTATCAATATTGCCTTCCTCTGACCCGTTGATTAGGATCCAATCGAGGTTTAGCTCATTACAAAGAGCCTTAGCAACCGTGGTCTTACCGAGACCAGCTGTTCCTGTAAACAGCATATTTGGCAGTTCGCCCGACTTGACAACTTCTTTAAAGAACTCTTTGAGATCCACGGGAAGGATTACGTCATCGATAGTTTGTGGCCGATACTTTTCGACCCATAGAAAATCACTCATTCACTTGCTCCATAATATAGTATTATTATAACACATTTTGATGTGTTTGTAAACCCCTAATCCGTATTTTCAGGACTTTCAGGTAAATCAATTTCGTCTTCACGAGCAGGATAGCCAGGTGGAACTGTTCCATCTTCATTAATTTCTTCTGGCTTTGGTGCATTGGCTTCTGCAAATGCGGCTAGTCGATCTCTAACTGATCCAACTGAAGCCAGTTCATTTCCTTTGAATGCTCCACGTTCTGAACATGCGTCAATGATCTTAATCACTGACAGCAGGTCGTTGATATTCAAAGTTGGCGTTTCAGTCTGCTGTTCCATCTAATTTCTCCTTAATAGTTTTGACTCTTTGTTTCATCCATGCAATGGACGTATGAATGTGACCTGTATCGTGAGGTTGAAGTTGAGTTTCTGCATATGCAATTTCCTCCAACAACACGACCAGTCTGTCACTGTTACTTACCAATGACATTTAACCTCCGTAGTTTGAGCTCGTCTCAAGAGCAATAAAGTAATGAAGTGGCTGAGTAGTGTGTTGCCACCTTGAAATTAGTTTAGAAGAGATTTGAATGGTATAATCACCAGGCATAATCTTAAAGTTACCTACACTGAATACAAATCGATATGGTGCAGTTGCTACAGGGCCGTCAACTTTTAGTTCAAAGTTATTGGCTGTAGCATCCTCCACGTCAGTCACCCGAACAGTGACATTAGCATCTCCTGGATTAGCAGTTACTACCACATCGGTTACTCCAAGGGCAGAAGCAGCTTTTCTAAGTTGTGCAATGTCACTATCGGTGAGTGTAATGGTAACCTCAGGATCAGGCATGCTGATGGTCTTTGATGGAGATGTAAGAATGGAAGGATCGGAGAAGAAGTAATTCACCGACTTCCTGTCTTGTTGAATTTTGACAGATTTGAAGTCAGGTGAGAACACCAACTCCGGATCATCAAACATACTCAAGACCCCGAGGAACTCGTTGAGATCATAGATCCCAATACTTTCAGATGGAAACGTTTCAGCCACATCAGTAAAAGCCAAAATGTTCTTGGCAGTAGCTACAGTTTTGATTTCGTTTCCACCATTGAATACGATATTTGAATTGATGGCAGCAAAGTTTTTCAGCACATCACGGGTTTCATTAGACAATTTCATAGTTTAGGACTCACTTTCACGTTATAATTATTCACTTGGTATTGATTACCAAAATCCATTTCAGCTTGACCATTTTCCCATTCAGGGTGGTCAACATCGTGCTGATGTAATGCAATGATTGCATAATGCAAGATCTTCATAAGATCTTTACGGTTTGCACCATCTTTCTTTCCATAGCGTTGGGCATACTTGAGAACATTTCCAAGTGCAAAGCCCATGCCATGTCCACAGTCGATGATAAACTCTGTGGATTGAAACTTGTTTTTAGAATAGTGACCTTCATAGGTACTATCTATATAGGCTTTTAACTCTGAGATTAGAGAGCCTTCATTGAATTTATATTTGCTCATTACGATACCTCATTAATTAGATTATCAAGCTCATCCATAGGATTGCCCATCATCTCATCAAACTCAGATGAAGTGGTGGAAGTTACTGAAGCATCTACCTTTTCATACAGGTCAAGGAATGCTGTTTTAGTATCTTCGTCAAACCTATTGACGCATAGCTCGATTGATTTAAGACGATCACCAAAGATCGAGAAAGTTTGAACAATATGGCAAAGCCTACGAGTAGAGATAAGATCATCAATCCCTCCGTCTAGGAAAGTTTTGCGAATAGTTTCTGACCAAGTAACCAGAGTTTCAGCAAAATCTTCATCAGACTTACCAAACTTATCCATGTGCTTTAGCACAATTTTCTTTTCAACGTTAGTTGAAGGATATGGTTGTTCCATGGTAATTGTGAACCTTTCAAGGAAAGCTTCATCAATGATGTTTGCCGCAATAAAGCGACCGTCATCTGAACCTTTACCTTTGGTATTGGCTGTAGCAATTACGTTGAAACCATTGGCTGGGTTTACAACCTCACCAGTCTTTTTGATAAGAACTGGCTTACCTTCAAGTACACCTTGAAGACACATGATTTTGTTAGAACCACGATCAAGTTCATCGATAAGAAGAATGGCACCTTTCTTCATAGCTTTGATAACAGGACCTTCGGCAAAAACCGTTTCGCCATTAACAAGCCTAAAGCCACCGATAAGATCGTCCTCATCAGTTTCAGGTGTGATTTGAACTCGAATGTACTGGCGTTTTGCCTTAGCACAACCTTGTTCAACCATAATTGTTTTACCATTACCGGATAGACCAGTAATGTACACAGGGTAGAAAGCGCCAGAGGCGATAATAGCCTCAACGTCGCTAAAGTGACCCCAACGTACAAAGTACTTGTCGAGTTCAGGTACGAATATTTCATCGTTCATAACTGATTGAACGTTTGTAGGCACCTTTGACTCCTGAGGTTTAGATTTGCCTTCAAAAGGAATAACCAACCCAGCAAGGTTATATACACCATAACGAACTTTGGTGCCAGCGTCAAAGATCTTATCGACGTCCTTGTGTGTGCATCCCAATTGGTCAGCAATAATTTTAAGTTCAGGCTTACGAAATTCCTCCTTACCAGGATAAACTTCTGCAACCTTTTCCATGATTGCACGCTGAGAGAAAGAAAGATTGTTCATAATATAGTCTCCATCATTTAGTTCTTTTTCCATCTTACATATATATTATAACACGCTTTTAGTGAATTGTAAAGGATTATTTTCACTTTTTTTCACTTTTTTTAAGTTGGCCTGTCCGGCAGGACTCGAACCTGCGACCCACGGCTTAGAAGGCCGTTGCTCTATTCCAACTGAGCTACGGACAGATTTCATACTTAAGCTACCATTTCTGCAAACTTAACTGCTAGAGTCCTATTTGCTTTCTTTGAGTTAGCGTGCTTCTTAAAAGCTCTTGTAATATCACCTTTGTTTGCATTTTCTTTTACATCAAAGCCTGTTGTTTCTGTATCCGCTGATCTTCCATCACAACGTAGGATAAAGAAACGATCATATCCATCATGGTTGTCAAAACTTACAAACTTGTTCTTCAAAAACTCTGAACGTATTTTATGAAATTTGTTATGATCAGCATCTGAACCTCTCATGGCTGAGTTAAAGTCACCACGATTACCAGCAAGGAAGTAACCTGTAACTGAGTTACATTGCTTTTTAAGATTTTCCAATAAAGCTGTAGTTAGTGATATACCTTTATCTTTAGTAGTTACCAACCTACCATTGATATTGATTGAATAACCACCATGGCCATATTCGTTACTAATTTCATTTTCATGTCTGGCAACATCAATTCGGCTACCATATCCATCAGTCAAAAGAATAAAGTTTGTCTTTTGAATATTATTTTGCCTAGTAAAGCTTTCAACTAGAGTTGGAGCTGCAATTAGCATTTCATCTAATGGTGTACCACCCATCTTTTCTACTTCTGAGAAAGCTAGGTAATGATGGTAGTATGCATAGAAAGAAGTTCTATACAAAGCCTTGAATGCTATTTCAAATTCTGCCTTATTGAATGTAGAACTTAGAAGTTGATATAGTCTTGTATCTTTGTGATCAACATGTGCATGAGGAGCTTTTGATCTTTCTGGCTCACTATCAACATGAGCAGAAGTAAATCCCCAAACTTGAAATGGGATATTGACCTTCTTACAAAACATGGTAAGTACTAAAACTTGCTTAAGAACATCTCTCATAATATGATGCATTGAACCTGAATAATCAACCATCATAAACATACCATGGTTTTTAGCATCAGGTGTTAGAGCCATACGCTTAAAGATATCGTCTGTGTATTTGTAAGCATACAACTTATTTACATCAAGGGTACCTGAACGAGCTGTTTGTGTACGCTTTGATCTCCAAGCTGCTTTACGCATTTCAAATTCTTTAGCCATAACTTGTACGACTTTCTTATTGTCATTAAGAAAGTTTTCATATGAAGACTTAAAGTTGTCACTTTCATAATAATCGTCTGTGTTACGAGCTTTTTTGATTTTGTGATATGGTATAACCATTTCTTTGATTTGCTTATCAGTAAAACCATTAGCAACGCATGTGGCATTACCTTTATGATTACGATCAATAAGCTTATGTTCGTTACTACGTTGTGCATCATCGGTTTCAGATGTAACTTCCCCATCTTTGGTGCCATCACCATTAGCTTGGGCTACTCCATTGGGTGTTTCCGATTCTGTTTCATCGGCCTGTCCCTCAGGCTGTACATTGTCTCCAGAACCTTCACCTTCTTTTTCTTTTGGTTCCTTGCCTGGTTCCATCTTTTTAGATCCACCTTCTTCATGATTATCCATATCTGAAGGCTGATTAGCTTGCTGCTGACCTTGGTCCGCAGTTGGGTCCATAGATTCATTTTCCATTTCCATTTTATTATCATCAGTATTAGGCATGGAAGGAGGATTTTTAATTGCATTTTCTTTAGCCCACTCATAGAGCTTAGCACATACAACTAAAACATCTTCCCAAGTCTCAACAGCAAAAGCCTCATCAACCAAAGGCTGCTCGTCAGCAGAAAACTGAACTTGAATAAGATCACGAAGCTTAGCCTTGAGATTGATACGGTCAATAAGGTTTACATATTGTGGTGAGATTGCAGGATACTTTGATGCACCAAAAAAGTCTTCTTCGTCTAACTTCTTGTAACCACGCTTAAATGAAGCTACAAGGCCAGGATACTTACGCTGAATAAGTTTTTCGATACGAATATCTTCAACAACATTCAAAAAGCTACGTGGACAACCAGGCACTTCAACATCGGCATCATGCCAACCTTCCGGTGGAGTAAAGAGGGCATGGCCAACTTCGTGACCTACTAACAGGTCGTATACATTATCTAGTTGTGTCCAAAGCGGTAAACCAAGTACACGCTTTTCTACATCAAAGAAGGCAGTTTGAAAATTGCCATGAATAACTTCGATGTTCTCAGTAGCTAAGAGCTTTGCTAATATAGACTTTTGTGTATTAATCATCATTGTCTCCTTCCATTATCTATAATTATAACACAATTTGGAGCAAATGTAAAGGACTTTTTTCACTTTTTTTGATTTTTTTTTAATTAACCACTAACATAGATCTGATCACGTCGCTGATAGAAGTTCTTTTGATTGTGCAACTTACCCAAGACTTCTTGAATCTCACGTGTCTGTTTCACAGAACGTAATACGCTTTCGATTATGTCAATATCCTTTACTGACAATTCAAATTTTGTGTTAGGTTTCATCTTCTTTCTCTTTCGGAATCCATCTTTCGTCCCATATAGGATCAGTTAGTAAATATTTTATTTCAGATTTGGAAGAGTCTTTACAAAGTCCATTATCATCGGGAAGATCGGCTCCAGCGCCTTTGCGCATGCTCTTGCTACTTCTGTGCATTCTTTTTGTGTTCCATTTGCTGTCCTTAATTCTACAAAGTGTGTCCATGACCTAAGTGTTCCGTTCATGTACATACGAGAAACTGTCATACCTTCTGGTAAAACTGCTCTTGCTTGCTCCTTTGCAATACCATTTTGAATGGCCCAGTCATAGGCTGTCTTAGCTGTATTTTCTACACCAGCCTGTCTTCTATTCCATTCAGTTACAAGTTCTTGTTGAGATGCATTTAGTTGAATGGCAGGATCATTTTCAATCTCAATAGAGTTTTGTCTATTCTTTGGATCTTGAAGCCTGCATTCGCGTCTTGTAAATGCGCCAGCTAACTCTTTGTCTGGCTCAGCATACCGCTGCGAAAACTCTTGGAAAGAGAATGAGCGATGTCTTAGAATTTGCCGTGCAATATCTCTGGTTGTCGTGATTTCTAAACAAGCACTGGCCATCTCAAGGGGAGACCAATGATTGTTTTTTATAAGATACTGGACTAACTTGTCAGCAGTCTTCTTATTGTTTTGATTGCCTGGATTAGATACCCTTGCGCAAAACGCTACAAGGTCTTGTGTATCTTCAATCCCTTCGACCCTGAACTGTTCAGTCGGAACCGAGTGGCTAACTAGTCTTACTTGCATTATGCTACCTTTGAAAAATTACGTTCTTTTGTGAATTCAATCTTGGACCTGAACTTGCCGTCCAGCAAATCGCCTTTATGCGATATGACAAACACGTTACTATCATCCTCAAGGGTACCCAAAATCTTCATCAAATTGTCAATGCCATCGTGATCTAACGAAGAATCAAATGTCTCATCCAGAATCAAAAGGTTCGTGGACGTTGAGTTTTTCATCTTGGCTATTTGACGCCAAGTAAACAATAACGAAAGATCAATACGCTGCTTTTCACCTTCAGAGAATGAAGCGTAGTTAAAGGCATCACGATGTCTTGATCTGATAACCTCATTGAAGTTTTCATCAAGATTAAACGAAACGAAAAAATCCAGAACTTGCAGGTATTGATTGACCAGCTTGTTCATCACAGGTAGATACTGTTTGATAACCTTAGTCTTGATACCAGTATCTTTTAACATTTCAGCGGCAGCATCAGAGTAGCTTTTATCCTCCATCAGTTTGAGTTTATTATCACCAATAGAATCACGTTGATTAAACAATTCATCTAGTTTAGCATTTGCTTGTCCTAGATCTCCTTCACTGCCTGTAAGGTTATTTATATCACTATGAAGTGTTTTAATGGCTTTTTGCAATCTATCAATAGTGGTATTATTGGTATGAATATCTTGTTGTTTTGACCTGATATTACTAAGAATTTCGTTTACACTTTCCAAACTACTAGCAACATTATCTGATTCAGTAGTTACATCGTCAAGTGCTTCTTTTAGTTTTACTGCTTTGACCTTTGCTTCTTCAATTTTACGATCTCTAAGTTCCTCACCAATTTCTTGTTCACAGGTAGGACACTCTGCGTTATCCTCATAGAACTTAGCATCCTTTACTGTAGTCTTCACCTGTTGTTCGAACTGGTGGCGGTAGTTTAAAAGCGTTTGTCTTTTATTATTAAGCTTATTGACTAGGGATTCTGCCTCGCTATTGTGTTCATCAATATAGTCTGATGCTTGCTTACACGCGGCTTGGAGGGTTTCAATCTCTGACTCATGTTGTTCAATATCTGCTCTTTTGGCATCCACTTGACCTGTATTGATTTCTGTAATTTCCCTGATATACTTTCTTTGTAAATCGATCTTCTCACGAGTGAGCTCCAAGTTATAGTTGGCATCTTTTATCTCCTCTTTGAGTTTACCAAGTTTGTCTTTCAATATGTTATTCATCTTTGAAAAGATATTGATATCCAATAGATCCTCAATCACCTCTCGTCTATGCCCAGCATTAAGTTGCATAAATGGAATAAAGGAAGAAGAGCCGAGCACGACGATCTGGTGAAATGACTTATGATTTAGTTTTAAGATATTCTGTTCAAGAAACTTTTGGTAATCACGAGCATTTGATGCTTGATTAATCATGTTACCGTTTTGCCAAATCTCAAACTTGCCTGGATTGATACCACGAATAATCTTAAATTTATGTTGGCCAACATCAAACTCTACTTCAACCATAGCATGTTTTTTGTTAATACTGTTAACAAGCTGATTTTTACTAATAGACCTATGTGGTTTACCAAATAGACCAAATGACAAAGCGTCAAGCATAGTAGATTTGCCCGATCCATTTTGTCCTACAACCAATGTAGAAGGAGATCGATCTAGCTCAATCTTAGTTTCATTATTACCAGTGGATAGAAAGTTTCTCCATTTTACTGACTTAAACTTAATCATAGGACCTCACTATTCTGTGCTTCCACATATAAACTTCTCATCAAACCTTTCATCCTTTCTTTATCTAGGTCTGTTTCGACCGCATCAACATATGAGTCAAGCAACTCAGTAGTATCTTCCACTGAAATGCTTTCATCTACAACATTAGTACCAATAAACTCATCGAAAGTCTCTGCAATCTTGAGCTCATGGACATCCGTCTGTTGGATGCGATCAATAAACCGATCAAACATGAAATGATCAGTCTTATTGACAACTACCACTTTGACGAATTTGTCAATTAGTTCCGTTGTATCATATCTATTATAATCTATTTTCTCATCATTGTAAAACACTTTTTTGAATATTGTGTAATTACATCGGACTGGTGTAAGTTCCCGAGTCTCAGTATCTATGATGTGAAAGTATTTAGGATCTCCAGCATCAGCCCAAGTAAACTCGAACTGTGAACCTAGATAATGGATATTGTCTTGGTTTGATTTAGTATGAAAGTGGCCACTCATTACAAGTTCAAAACGTTTGAATATATCTCTTGTCATACCGTGTGTATTGGTTACACCACGCATCATTTCAAAGCCTTGAAGTTCTAAATGAGCACCAACCCACTGAGCATCACAGTTTTGTAGAAACTTAATAGACTCAGCATAGTTCTCATTATTAATCCAAGGCACACATGCAATCTTTAGCCCATCATAGTCTTGAACTTTAGGTTGCATCATAATGTTAACGTTTGATGTGTAGTAACCAAGAAGCTCTTTAAGTGAGCATAGATCATTCGTATTCTTAAAAAACACGTCATGGTTACCAGGAATAATGTCCATAGTAATACCCATTTCCTTCATGGGCTCAAGGAACATCTTTCTGTTCTGATTTTGTGATTTGAAGTTGATAAACTTACGATGGTCATAGTAATCACCTAGATGTAAGATCTGTGTAATACCATGTTCCTTTAGATATGGAAAGAATTGTTCTTCATAAAATCTCCTTTGATATTCTAAAAAAATGTCTGAGCTATTTCTGATACCTGCATGAGTATCATTCAAGACCGCTAGTTTCATGTAAATTAGGCTCCCATAAAGAGTTCCAGTGCCTTTGGCTTACTTGGCTTACTCTTTTTCTTTTCCTCTTTAGCAAACTCTTTGAGTGTTGCATCATTATGTCTTACCACCGAGATTCGATCCTTGAGTTGATCTACAAATGCTCTGGTAGTCGAATCTGATACTGAACCTTCACTATCTAGTTGTGTGACAAAGTCTTCAATACCAGCCTTTTCTATATATTTGAATTTGATGTCTTGCTGCTTCTTTTCTTTAGCTAAACGTCTAAGGAAGGCGTAGTAACATATTTGAGTAAAATAAGCAAATGCGTTTGGATTTCCTGTTCTTGTCTGTGCATCAATATTGTAATTAGTGATAGCCTTGAGGCAGTTCTCTACAGCATCCATGACCATTTCTTCGCGATATGTGTAACGAATAAAGTTGGCTTTGTGAGACAAACCCTGCGCAATCTTCAAAAAGCATTGTGCAATATAGTCTGGTACTACTGGTAGTTGCTTACCTTCGGCTTCTGCCGCTTTCACAGTTTTAACATAATCAACAACTGACTGTGAAAATTGCTTGTTGTTGACATAGTGTGGTTTTTGTTTAGGTTTCATCCTCATTATCCTTTTTCCGTAAGTGTGGCCAATCGTTTGTTGTCCAAGAGTAGATTAAGTTGTCAACCTTGATGTTGTTGGTTTCCAATGATCCCTTATGTAGTTTAAGATAAGAGATTCTATCTTGGTCGTTGGTTAAAACTTGGAAGTTATCATAGTGTGTGTATTTATCCATAAGTTCTCCTTTTTCCATTATGATACTATTCTATCATAGTTCTATGTAATTGTAAAGGAAAAAAATATTGATTTCATTGAAAAAAACAGTTTACAAACGCCCAAAAGTATGTTATAATAATAGAGTAGGTTGAGAGAGGGGGATATACCTTTAATGATACCAATTCTTCTTTACTAACTGATCCACAAAGTCTTCTACCTGGTCATCTGTTACTAACTCTTCTTCATAGTCTTCTAACTGATTTCTATCATACTGTTCTCTGATTTCAAGGGACATACGAATATATCTTTCTTTAATCTCATCCTCAGCAAACGCAGTCGAAACTATATGAAGTTCATTTAAGATAACTGGACTTCTGGTCTTAGCTAGCGGCTGCCAATCGCTGAAAGCAAAAGCATGGCTATCCTTGCCAATTCTTTTGTGAACTTGTAGTGGAGATTCTAAACTTAGAAAACCATTTTCATCTTTAGACACGAGAGAGATAACTTCTTCTCCAGAGGTTAGTTTGAATACTCTAATGTCTATATCATCTAAGTTGTAGGTCATGGTAGTGGTATCTCTATTATATTAAATTTGAACCTTTCCTTACTATATATCTTTATCCTTTCCGCTGCATGTTGAAGAGTATAGTTTTTAGCCGATTTCCAATGGAGATCATCGGCAACATCATATAGTGTTGTATCTTTTCCATCGTCTGACTTACGTAGTCCACGCCCAATCGATTGTAGAACCTTAATCTGACTCTTCGAGGGAGAAGCGAATACGATATTATGCAGATTACGGATATTGACTCCGGTGCTAAAAGTTCCGAGACTAGCCACGATAATTGCATTCTTTTGTTCCTCTGTAATCTTACGTATGTGTTCACGCGTGTCTGTATCAGTTTCACCCGAAACATAGAAGATCTTTCTACGCTTATGCGCTTTACCTAAAATAAGATCATACAATGGTTTACCATGTTTCTCAACATACTGGAACAACACTAAGGTATTACCATCTTGGTCTAATGCAAGGTTAGCAATAAAATTATTACGATTTTCATATTTAACTATCCAATCAATTTCGTCTTGATACTTATACTTGACAACTTCACGACAATATTCATCTTTGTATTTCAGCAATAATACCTTTATATCTAATTGAGCAAGCTGCTTCTTGTCCATCAGATCCTTTGTTGTAGTAACATAATATGCTGGTCCAAACAATCCTTCAAGGACAAGCTTATGTGTTTGAGTACCGTCTAATGTACCGGTAGTTCCAAATCTATACTCAGCATCTCTCATCTTAGTAAGAATAGACGTAAGTGACTTGGCTTTAAAGTTATGTGCCTCATCGCCAAACACACAACCAAATTGTTCAAACCAATTTCCAGGAAGCTTGTAAATAGATTGCCACGTAGAAATAATCACTCTTGGCATTTCACTTTTCTTTGGCATCCCAGAATAGATTCTTTGATAATCGCCAATATCAAATATGTCATCTTCTTTACCGTAGGCTGCAAAATCAGAATACATTTGCTCTACCAATGACGTTGTTGGCACAATAATCAAAGCTTTTTTAGTATTGTTTGCAAGATACCATTGAAGCAACATGTATATAATAAGTGACTTACCAGAGGCTGTAGGCGATATCAACATTCCTCTTTTATTAGTCAAAGCATATTCTACTGCACGCAATTGATAATCTCTTGGCTTAATCAATTCACCTTTATTATCAGTAAGTGTAAGAGCTTCTACAAAGTTCATATCTGGATCTATCTTTTCATCAACATATCCATAATATGCGTCATGTTCTAGTTCTAGTTCGTAGTCACGGCCTTCGGCATTTGCAAACTCTTTTACATATGCAAACAATCCTGCATAAAGTTCTCTAGTTTGTGAATTGTATAGCCTGATCTTTCCATCCCATACTTTGTTTTTGTATGCCGGCATAAACTTATAGCCAGGTACATAAAACGTAAAAAAGTCTGTAAGCTCATTCAGCACCGAAGGCTCGGAATCAACAAGCATCATGGCATGGTTCTTTTTCTTCACCGTGATTTTAGTTGGCATTAGACGCCTGAAGTAAACTTCCGCCACTCAATCATGTTCTTAATAGACTGATGGCGCCACTTAATGGTATCAATAATCTCTTTGAGGGTGTCATTCATATTGTTCAAATACTCAATTTTTGCTTGAGCCTCCTGTATTTCTTTATCGGAATCATAATAGTAGTCCATCTCGCCTTTGAGAATCTTTAAACCGTTCAGTGGGTCATAATCCCATCCTTTGGCTGCAATTTCTTCTTGAGACATCTTTCCATTATACCAAAGCCACTTATCTTTGAGTAGTACTTTAAACTCAAGCTCTTTCCGCTTAAGTTGTAGTTTGGTCATGGAATAGATTTCTAGATATTTTGAATGCAATTTAGCATTCTGGATAGTTGCTGCGTCCAGATTGTTCTCATCAATCTGACAGTCTTTCTTCCACATTTCAAATATTTCATCAAGCTTAATCATAATATCGCCTTTCAATTATATAGAATTATTTATACACCTTTCTGAACAAACTTAAAGTAATCAAATTGAAATGTTACATTTGCAGTTAGGTATATCACATCAGTACTTGATACATCAAACGGTAATGAGCTAAGATTAATAGGTATAGCATTTACAAACTGAAGTTCAGCAATAACATTGTTATGACTACTTAGAATTTGCAATACCATATCACGTTCTTTACGAACACCTTCATCATTTTCTGTAACCAAACCAACAATCCAGTCATGAATTTCTTTATAATTGAGTAGATATTCATCAATAAGAAAAGTCATATCAAACATACCATATTCGATTTTGTCTGGCGCTTCAATGATATTTCTATTTCTTGTTTGGTACACTGCACCTTGTACCTGTAAATCAGGTAAAGCTACTGTCTGAGCCATAAACTGAGCATTCTTGTATTTTTGAGAATCAATCACCAGCTTAAAGGCTGTAGGATTGACAAAGTTCATGGACGCTTGTGCAGTATTACTAAATCCTTCTGCAAAATTTACGTCTAGGTTATATGGCATTAGATAGTCCCCATCGCACCAGTTATTTCTTGACTCATATAACAGTTATGTGTAGGATTATCATTCATCTGTTTTACCCAGTCAAGTTCTTGTATTAGTCTATTATACCAAGCTTGGTCCATTGGATCATGCGCCTTAGCCATGTCTTCTTTTAGTTGGCTGATTCTGACATCTATATATTCTACCATGGTAACCTCCTTTGTATAAGACTATTTATACAAAAAAGAAAG
>NZGN01000037.1:0-8671 GCA_002691045.1 Marinovum sp. | reverse complement strand
TTATGATTTAGAATTAGAAAAACAAAAGAAAATTGCAGTTGAAGAAGGACCATTTGGTAAAGTAGAAAACGTATACAGAAAAATGAAGCGACCATTTAACGTACTTGAGCAAGAGTTCCCGGATATAAAAATATCCCAGGCTATGAGATCTAGGTATGAAAGCGATGATACTGAAATTGTTGATCTTGTTGAAGGTACTTACTATGACAAGCTAACTGGTAACTATCATTATCAAATTATTGATGAGATGGGGCGAGATGAATTAGTTTACAGAAATTTAAAATCATTTCCTTGGGTTATAGCCAGGTACATGAAAGCATCACAAGAAAGATATGGAAGAGGTCCGGTATTAACTGCCCTTCCCGACATTAGATCATTAAACAAAGTTAAAGAGCTTATATTAAAATCTAGTAGTTTATCCATAGGTGGTGTTTATACAGCTTCTGACGATGGAGTATTGAACCCAAGTACAGTTCGTATTGTACCAGGTGCTATTATTCCGGTTGCTAGAAATGGTGGTCCACAAGGTGAATCTCTAAAGCCGTTGCCTAGACCTGGTGATACACAGCTTTCACAGCTTGTAACTGGTGACCTTGTTGCTTCGATAAAAGCTATATTGATGGATGAAAGTTTGCCACCGGATACTATGTCGGCTAGATCTGCGTTAGAAATATCGGAACGTATGAAGCAACTATCTCAAAACCTGGGTGCTAGTTATGGTCGATTGATTAATGAAACAATGATCCCAGTAGTTAAAAGAACTTTAGAAGTTATGAATGACGTAGGCATGATTGAATTGCCACTAAAAGTTAATGGACTGCAAGTTAAGATTGCACCGACAGCCCCATTAGCTATGGCACAGAATATGGGCAAGGTAGAAGAAACTCTGAATTTTATGCAGATTACCTCTCAAATGGGTCCACAAGGACAAGTCTTTCTAAAACAAGATAAATTAATTGATTACATAGCTGACCAAATGGGAGTGCCGGCAGAGTTAAGAACAACACCGGAAGAAAGAGAACAGCTTATGCAACAAGCTATGGAAATAGCACAACAACAAGGGCTAATGAATGAGCAAGGACAACCGGCAGAACAGCCAGCAGAGGTCAATCAATAGTGAAGGATGGGAAGGATTAACTGATCTTGAAGTTGATAACAGACCACCTGAACCCTCTGAATTAGATAAAATTTTTTTTAGAACATTTCAAACCGAAGATGGTGAGAAAGTTTTACAGTATCTTAAAACATGCACAATAGATCAACCAACCTGGACACCAGGTGCAGATGCTTCTCATGGATATTTGCGAGAAGGTCAAAACTCTATCACAAGAGAAATATTTAATAGACTAAGGAGATGTAACAATGGCTGAAGAAAATCAAGGCTTAATGGCTGGAGTAGAAGCTGAAGTTAAAGAAGAAGAAATTCAAGATGAAGGAATGGCTACTGCTAATCCTAGTGATGTTGTAGAAGGCGAAGACATTGAAGGTGTAGAGTATGAAAGACCTGATGAGTTCCCTACTAAATTTTGGGATGAAAAAGAAGGTCCTGATATTGAGAACCTGGTAAAAAGCTATAACAATTTAGAAAAGAAACTTAGTGAAGGCAGACCAAAAGCACCTGAAGAGTATGACATTACTGCCCTTGAAGGTGTAGATGCTGAAGATCCATTGCTTAAAGATTATACTGCATGGGCTAAAGAAAATGGAGTTCCTCAAGATGCTTTCTTAGATCTAGCTAAAAAGTTCGTTGATATGGGCTATCAGTCAGAACAAGAAGCTAAATTAGATATCGACAATGAACGCAAGTTATTAGGTGAGAATGCTAACGAAATTATTCAATCTAATATTAACTGGGGTAGAGGTTTAGTTTCTAAAGGTATCTTTACTGAGCAAGATTATTCGGAGCTTGAGGTCTTAGGTGGAACTGCTGGTGGTCAACGATTAATGCAGAAGCTTAGACAAATGCAAGGTGAAAAAGAAATTCCAGTAGTTGCTATTGCCGGCAATCAGTTAGACAAGGAAGAATTATTTGCAAGAGTTGCAGATCCTAGATACCAAACTGACCCAGCATTTAGAAGACAAACTGAGAAAATGTTTGAGGAAAATGTTCCTAATTAATTGTACAACATCTAGTTGTGTAATCTAGTATTTACAAACTATTTCTTTTTTGATACTAATTAAGTGATCGATAACTCTCTGAGCCGATCTGACTAGTGTGAATCACTACGTTGCTAGACGTTCTAGTAGTCGAAGGTCGGATTTCCGGTAACCAAAGGCGAATTAACTTTAACCTTTTGATGGAGAGCTTTAATGGCAACCACTCTAAGTAATGCGTTTATAACGCTATTCGAGGCAGAGGTTCACCAGGCTTACCAGGCAACTGCAACTTTGAGAAATGTTTCTCGAATGAGATCAGGCGTTACTGGTAGTACTGCGAAATTTCCAATCCTCGCAAAAGGGACAGCTTCTGTAAGAACACCTTCTACAGACGTAGTTCCAATTTCAGGTCAATTCAGCACAGCAACTGCTACTTTGACTGACTATATCGCATCTGAGTATTCAGATATTTTTAACCAAGCAAAAGTAAACTTTGATGAAAGACAAGAGTTAGCTAAGTTAGTTGGTAACGCAATCGGTAGAAGAGAAGATCAAATAATAATTGATGCTCTTATTGCTGGTTCTGCTGGTTCAACTGTGGCTAATACTGTCGTCACAAGTGGATCTACAAGTGCTTCAGACCTTAACGTAGGAAAAATTATCCAGGCTAAGAAAGCTTTGGATACTAATTCTGTGCCACCACAAGATCGACACATGATCATTCATGCAAGTTCTTTAGCTTCATTATTAGCTGACGAAAGAGCAGTTAGTTCAGACTTTATCCAACTCCAGGCATTAGCTCGTGGTGAGATTCAGCAATTTGCTGGGTTCAATATCCACATGATCGGAGATCGTGATGAAGGTGGTTTACCAAAAGATGGTTCTAACGACAGAACATGCCTAGCATTCCACAAAGATGCTATTGGTTGTGCTGTAGGTATAGCTCCAAAAGTTGAAGTAAACTACATCCCTGAGAAAACTTCTTTCTTAGTATCAGCAATGTATTCAGCCGGAGCCACAGTAATCGATACTGCTGGTCTTGTTGATGTAACTTGTAGGGAGAGTTAATCATGGCTTTTAGTAGAACTGGGATAAACCCAATAGGTGGTCAATCCAAAAAAGGAACAGCCCCTCAAATGTGGACATACACATCAGTCGATGCAATAGCTACTGTTAACTCAGCCGGTTATTTTAACGACATGTCAGATGATTTGTCTGTAGGCGATGTTATTTTTGTACATGACAGCAATACACCAACAATGAGTATTGCAATGGTTGCATCTAATGCTTCCGGTGTTGTGGACATTACTGACGGCACAACTGTCGCTATGACAGATAGTGACTAATAACTAATCTAGGGGGCGATTATTCGCCCTCTATAACTTTAGGCGAGGTGCGTGGATTATGGCTGAAGGTGATACAGACGTTTCGATTTGCTCGCAAGCACTCCTTCTTCTCGGAGCAAATCAAATCACAAGCTTTTCGGATGGAACAGCCCCTAGTTCGATATGCTCGGTTTTATATCCACGCATTAAGTCGCAGACCCTTGGCATGTATCATTGGTCTTTTACGTTATCTAAAACGTCATTAGCTAGATTAGCGACAACACCTACAAACTTTTATTCTTATGCGTATCAGTTACCTTCAGATATGTTTTTAAATGTACCAAGGGTTGTTTATACTTCTACGTCTTTGTCTGCTCCTAATACTACTGAATATGAAATACAAGGTGACAAGCTGTTAACTAACCAAACAACTATTGTCGTTGATTATCAGAGATTAGTATCAGAACAAGATATGCCGTCTTACTTTACGCAATTATTAGTTTATCAAATGGCTTGGCATTTAGCTGAACCTATTACTGATCAAATAACAAAATCAGATTACTGGAAGACTGTAGCCCTGGGAACTCCTACTGAAAATATGCGTGGTGGTTATTTTAGGCAAGCTATTAACATAGATGGTGCTGGTCAGTCTAAAACAGTTATAGCTGATTATTTATTAACCGAGGTTAGATCTTGAGCAGAGTTACCCAATATCAATCTAATTTTACTGTTGGAGAAATAGATCCTCTTTTAGTAGGTAGAATTGATATACAGCAATATGCTTCCGGATTAAGTAAGGCACAAAACATAGTTGTCCTTCCTCAAGGTGGTTTCGAGAGAAGACCAGGTCTTAGGTTTATGGCTGATATAACTTCCCACCTGGGTGGATCATTTACTACTTTAGATGGTATTAGGCTCGTTCCTTTTGAATTTAGTACGACACAGTCCTTCATGCTTGCCTTTGTTAAATATGACACGACTAACACCAGGGTATTTTTCTTTGCTAATGGTGTTCAATTACTAGATATTAATGGATCAGGTGCTGACTATTTAGTTTGTGCTTTAGGCGATATAGACCTTGATAGAATGTATTTTACGCAAAGTGCTGATACTTTAATTTTAGTCCATGAAGATATGTCACCTAAATCTATTGTTAGAGGTGCTAATAATACAACCTGGACATTTGCTACTATTGCTTTAACAGATCCTAAAGTTGCCTACACTTTAGCTACTAGTAATCCCTCTGCAACAATTACACCTGACGCCATAGATGGTACTGTAACTTTAACGGCTTCTGCTGGAGTATTTACTACGGGTCATGTTGATCAATACATAAATGTTTTAAGTGGTTTTGGTCGAGCTAGGATTATAGAAAGAGAATCATCTACAGTTGTTAAGGTAGTTACTGAGCTTCCATTTTTCAAAGCAGATCAAGCTATAGCTAGTGGAGCATGGGAACTAGAAACTGGTTATGAAGATGCCTGGTCAACCTCTAGGGGGTTCCCTCGTACTTGTACTTTCCATGAAGGTAGACTTTACATGGGTGGTAGTAAGGCTATGCCTAACACATTATTTGGATCTAAGGTTGCTGACTTTTTTAATTTCAAAAGTGCTGAAGCTTTAGACGATGATGCTATCCTTGTTACAATGAATACCGATAGTGTTAATGCTATTACAGCAATGAGGTCCGGTAGAGATTTACAGATCTTTACTAAGGATGCTGAGTTCTTTGTTCCACAAGCCGATCTAGATCCTATTACACCATCTAACATAGTTATTAAGAATGCTACTCGTAGAGGATCAAAAGAAGGCGTTAGACCAGTTATGGCTGAAGGTGGTACTTTGTTTATTCAAAGAGAAGGCAAAGCTATTAGAGAGTACTTGTTTAGTGATGTTGACCTTAACTACCAGGCAAACAACATATCTTTATTGGCAAGTCATTTATTAAGAACACCGAGATCTATGGCATTAAGAGTTGCGACTAGTACTGATGATGGTGACCTTCTTTTAATACCTAATGATGATGACGGCTCTATGGCTGTATTTTCAATTCTTAGATCACAAAACGTAGTTGCTCCGGCAGAGTTTATTACAGATGGATCTTTCTTAGATGTAGGAGTTGATATAGCAGATATTTATGTTGTTGTTAAAAGAACTGTTGGTGGTTCTACAAAATATTATATTGAGATGTTTGACGATCAAAGAACGACAGATAGCAACATACAATATTTTTCAGGTGCTAGTTTACCTGACAGAGCTAAACCTACAAACACAACATGTTCTAACTTATCTCACCTGGAAGCAAAGTCTGTAAACGTAGTTAGAGATGGATTTGTCTTAACTGATAAAACTGTTTCATCGGGTGCTATAACTGTAGATGCTGTGCCTAGCACATTTGTAGAGGTTGGACTGCCCTATTCTGTAGAAGTTAAGACATTGCCGGCAGAGCCTAAGTTGAGTTCCGGTGTTGTTGTTAGTAGGAAACGTAGAATATTAGAAGCTACAACTTTAGTAGATAGAACCCAAAACCTAGCAGTCAATGGTTTTGAACTCCCCTTTCATTCATTGCCCTATACTTTGGGTTCTACACCAGCCACATTCACCGGGAGAAAAAGATTAGCTCCCCTTCTTGGTTATAGTGATGAAGCACAATTAACATTTACTATGACACAACCTCTCTTCGCTACTGTGTTGGCTGTAGAGTACAAACTTAGTACGGGGCAATAATATGACTGTTGCAGTAGCATCTTTAGTATTAGCCGGAGTTTCTGCCTATGCTCAGATTAAGCAAGGTGAAGCCACAAAAAAGGCTATGTATAATCAGGCTGAACATAAAAAACTAGAAGGTAGAGTAGAAGCTGTTAAGGCTAAAGAACAAGGTATCCAGGTTTTAAAAAACACTAACAAAGCTTTGGCTTCAGTTGGAGCTATAGCCTATGCCGGTGGATTAGAGCCTACTATAGGAACACCTCAAGATGTTGGAACATTCGGGGTCCTTAATCCTGGTATTAATGATTTTATTACGTCTAAAGATAATGAGTTCTTAGCTATAAGTACTGCTAATGCCCAGGCTGAAGATTTAAGGTTTGCCGGCAGACAAGCAAAGAAGCAAGGTTACATTGGTGCTTTATCAACTATGGGTAGTGCGATGATGAGTTACAACTCTTTAGGATCTGCTCCGGCTGGCACTACACAAACTGCATCATATCCTGGAATGAAAACTGGTTACACACATGCTGGCAGAGCAACATATACTAGGTACTATGGTTATACAGATAGTTCAGGTCTTGGAGTTGGTTAATGGCACCTCGTTCTAGATATTTAGGCATACAACGACAAATCGGTACAAGTGGCTATCGAGGTCCTTCCGGTGTTGGTATACAGCAAGCCCAAAGAACGTCACAGATGCTTGTTAGTGCTTTAAATGATATGTCTAGCTATTTTATGAAAAAGGCTGGCACACAAGCAGAAATAGAGGGTGCTGAGTATGGTGCTAAAAATCCTATTACAGAAGAACAATTACGAGCATCTATTGCTGGTGGAGAAGATCTAGGTAAATTTTTAGGTGATCAGGATACTATCTTTGGAAGAGCATCACGCAAGGCACAATTATCTATTGTTGAAAGCGAGTTAGAACTATCTGCTAAAAAGCAAATGTCTTCTGTTATTTATAACGCAACTATCAACAATACAGACCCAGCAGAAGTTGCAGATGATTTAGATTCAATAACAAATGAATTTGCAAAGCTGTCAAATGGATTGTCACCAATATTAGGTCAAAGAGTATTTGCTTCTCTTAATACAGCATCATCAGGTAAATACAGTACATATAATCAAAAGTTTGCTAACAACGCATTTGCAGAAATAAAAGCAAAAAAACTAGCTATAGTTAGTCACAATTTAAATTCAATAAGTGACGAAGTTACTAGTGTAATAAATGGTGTTAAAGATGATGAAAATTTAGGTATTAAATTAGTTGCCTATGAACAAGTAGCCAAAAATAAAATAATGAAAGATTTATCAGGTGTTGGAACTAAAGCCACAACATTCAAGGCTAACTTTAAAACAGTAGAAGATAATATTCTCCAGGCTAAAAATAATTTTATTATTAGTAATGCTGTACAATCAGATAAAGAATTAGCTTTAGTTAAGGCTATAAACTCCAACAATTACAAGAAGATAAGTCCGAAAATTGCGAGAGTACTTAAAACTATGAAGAAAGAAAACATAGTTAAATTAAAAGAAGCTCTTAGGAACGAAGCAGTAAAGCAAAACCAGGATATAGAGACAGATAACAAGAATAGAATATTAGAAAATGTTAATGCTATATTTGATGCGAATACTAAGTTTCACGATTTCCTAGCTACTGGTAATAAAGACAAAGCTCAAGAGCAGATAAACATAGTTAAGAAATATGACATTAATAAAGCTGAAGCCTTACAAGAAAAACTAGCAGAAGGTAAATCAACCAGGACTGAATCAGATCCATCTACATTAATTAGATTAAACCAAAAGAAAGATGCTGGAACAATAACTTACGCAGATCTATCGAATGCTACATCTTTGTTGAATACAGAAGATAGAATTAAGTTTAATACAGCCATTGTAGAAAATGAAGATAAAGAACTTAAATCGTCATTGATATCTTTAACTGGTTTACTAAATACAGAGTTCCCTGGTTTTACAGCAAAGACTATGGAAACTATTATTAAGAACGATGGTTACTCAAAACCTAGAGCTATTTATCAAAGAATAAAAGGCAAGCTAGAAAAGCTTAAAAGAGAGGCTGTGCGAGGTGGTGTTGAAGTAGATTTAGTATCTGAAATGCAAACTATGATTTCGGATGTAAGTACTGAGATAACTACCAAGCTAGCTGAACAAAGTTTAAATACAGCTAAAAAACAAGTACGAAAAGTAAAAGAACTTTTATCAACAAAGTATGAAGAATTAGATAATATAGGTGAAGCAGACTTTGGTAAGGTTATATCTTTCTTAGATAGAAACAAAACTTTGAAAAAAAGAAGAGACATACTAAACATCTACACCATAATTAAAAAGCACCAGGAACGTAGCTAATGGATGAGATTAATTTATTTGATGAAGTAGAAAAATCTAACACAATTAGACAAGGTGGTGGTGACGTTGTTTATAAGTTTGGTGATAAGTCTTCTATAGAAATAGATGATGGTCAAAGAGATCCTAAGTATGACACTTTTAGTGATGCTATAAAAGGTATTGGCTCAACTGTA
>NZGN01000036.1:0-16984 GCA_002691045.1 Marinovum sp. | reverse complement strand
TTCACTAGGCGCTAATTTAGTTGATTGCGTAGCATTAAACGATCATCAAAAACTTAACAGGAAAATTTTAAGGCGTTTGGAACGTGACGCATTAACGGCTGAAGCTCAGTTAGTTACCACCGAAAAAGATGCCGTTCGTCTTCCAAGCAAGTTCCGTAATAAAGTTATTTCAGTACCTGTAAGAATGATATTTGATAACGAAATTGAGCTTGAGCAGCTTATAAAAATTTAAAACCAACCTTAAAACTTACTATTATCCTGGCCCAATTTAGGAGAAGGTACCTGCATTTTTAATTTTGCATCGGAAAACTTAAACGGCGAAGCCACACCACGTACATTTTTAAAATTTAATTCCATCTCACGAGAGATAACTTGTGGATCTTTGAAAACCTCTTCCATTGTGTTGATTGGACCTGCTGGAACGTTTTTGTCTTCACATAGTTTTAAAAGAGTATTCTTTTCCAAAAGCCTAATAGCGGTAGACAGTGTTGAAGTAAGTTGATTACGGTTTAAAACTCTCTGTTTATTAGTTACAAAAAGTGGGTTTTGGCTAAGATTTTCTAAGTCTAGTATGCTGCATAGCCTCGCAAACTGACCATCATTTCCAACTGCAATTATTATATGGCCATCAGAACATTCAAAAACTTGGTAGGGGCAAAGATTAGGATGAATATTCCCTACTCTTTCTGGCGAAACACCTGTGCTCATAAAATTCATCGCTTGATTAACCATTACAGAAACTGCACAGTCTAGAAGAGCCAAATCAATATGTTGGCCCTGCCCCGTATTATTCCGCATATGAAGCGCGGATAATATAGCCGTAGTTGCATATAAGCCAGTAAACAAGTCTGTCACCGCCACGCCAGCCCTTTGTGGCATTCCGCCGGACTCTCCGGTTATAGACATAAAGCCACTCATCCCTTGAATTATATAGTCATAGCCAGCTCTGTGAGCATAGGGCCCAGTCTGTCCAAACCCAGTTATCGAACAATAAATTAAAGCTGGATTAATAGATTTAACACTTTCGTAATCAAACCCATATTTTTTTAACCCCCCAACTTTAAAATTTTCAACTAGGATATCTGAAGAAATAATTAATTCTTTCAAGCGCTGTTGATCATCCGCATTTGTTAAATCAATTGTAATGCTTGCTTTTCCCCTATTACACGAGTGAAAATATGCGGCGGAGCTTTCTCCATCATGATCTATGAAAGGTGGACCCCAGCCTCTCGTGTCATCACCATTTCGAGCTTCAACTTTAATGACTTCTGCGCCCAAATCAGCGAGCGTTTGCCCTGCAAAAGGCCCAGCTAAAATACGAGCCAGCTCTACAACACGCATACCTTCTAAGGGTGCTTTCATGATTTCTCTAAAATCTCGTCTAAAATTTCTTTCAATTGTTCATAGCTTTGGTTGGAATGCTTTTCACCATTTATTAAAAACGTTGGGGTAGATTTTATTCCATCTCTTTTAGCATTTTCACTGTACCACTCGACTAAAGCCCTTAACTTCCCACTATCTTGTAGGCAGGAATTTAGCTTCTCTTCATCTAGCCCAGCCAAAAGACCAATTTTTCTCAATTTGCTAACAATCGCTATATCGCTTTCCGCACGAGCCCAATCTGACTGTTTTCGATATATCTGATCAGTCATTCCAAAAAACTTTTCAGGACCAGCACATCGAGCAATCATTGATGCCCACATACCGTACTTATCAAAATACACCTCTCGATAAGTGAACTTAACGAGCCCTTTATCAATATAATTAGCTTTTAATTCTGGATACACGTCAGAATGAAATTTTGCACAATGAGGACATGTGAAAGATGCATATTCGATCATTTCAACGGAAGCATCCTGGTCACCTTGCGTCATTTCGATAATATGCCCGCTATTTTCTGAAGTTTCTTCTGCATTTGCTGAGTAGGGAAGGTCAAATTCAATTTGTTGCCCTTTTGAGTTGCTGAATTGTAAGAAATAGACAGCTCCAAAAATTAGCAGAAATACCGACAAAAGTGATGATAACTTACGCATTATGTTTACCTTTCAGACGAAGAACTATTCTCTAACTTTGTAAATACATTAATCGCCAGTTCTTCAAGGGCTTGCCGGAGGTTTTTATCACCAACTTCCTTTAATGCATTCTCAACGCTAGCAGAAATTTCAGTATTACTTGTTTGTTGTTTCGAGCTAATACCCTCAGAAATTTTATTTTTTTTAATTACAGCAATTGGCGATGACTGGGTTATTCTAATTTTATGAACGGCATTATAACCATAAACAGCATTAATCTTATTACGCATAAACTCTTTTTGCATCTCCAGAATAAGTGCGTTCGATCCAGAAGTTAGAACTGTTAGTGTCGCCCCCAAACCATCAGTTTTATAACTCACTTTGGTGGGCACCGATATAGATGCTATTTCTTCTCCGACAATCTCACTCCAGTGCGTCAAAACGCGAGATTGAGCAAAACCTCTTGATTCACTAGCTTTTTGAATATTTTTCTTCAACAAGACTGATGCTTTTTTAAATCCATGTTTTTGCATTTCTATTTTATAGTATACCTCTTGCTTGCCGACTTATTTGCAGGAAACTAATGGATAAGCTGATGAAGGATAGTATAGAAAATAAACCTGATCCAAACAAGTTGCTAGAATGGTACGATTATAATGCCAGAGCAATGCCTTGGCGTGTCCCACCTGAAAAACGCCTCAAGGGTGTATTACCAAACCCCTACCATGTTTGGTTATCTGAAATTATGCTTCAACAAACAACGGTAGCTTCAGTTAAGTCCTATTTCATAAAATTTATAACAAAATGGCCAACAATCTTTGATCTAGCTAACGCTAGAGACGAAGAAATTATGGGAGCTTGGGCAGGACTCGGATACTATGCGAGAGCTCGAAATTTATTAAAGTGCGCTAGAGTTATAGCCAAAGAGAGCGATGGAGAATTCCCCAAGACCAGTGAGGCATTACTTAAACTGCCTGGCGTTGGCCCTTACACAGCTGCTGCAATTGCCTCAATCGCATATGATATTCCTGAAACTGTAGTAGACGGTAATGTCGAAAGAGTTATTTCAAGGATTTTTAATATTCACACAAAATTACCCAAGGCCAAAAAAGAGTTAGCATTTTTAGCAAAACAACTCACACCAACGATTAGATCTGGAGATTATGCTCAAGCGATAATGGATCTAGGCGCAACCATTTGCAAACCCACCAGCCCAAAATGCAACATTTGCCCTTGGTTATATTATTGTGTTTCCAATAAGGCAGGGACTTCTGAATATCTACCTCGAAAGTTCAAAAAACCAATAAAACAAAAACGATATGGAATTGTTTATTTTGTAGAAAGAGTTGATGGAGCAATACTTACGGAAGTAAGGCCAGCAAATGGTCTTCTAGGCGGAATGCTCAGCCTTCCATCCTCTGAATGGGGAACTTCATTCACGGAAGACCCACCAATAGAAGGGACTTGGGAATTAAAACATGGGCTGATAACACATACTTTCACGCATTTCCTTTTGAATCTAAGAATTATGCATACCACTTCTGATGTAAATCAACCTCCTAAAAGGGGAAAATTTCTAAGCCTCGATGAATTTAATCCAAACAACTTGCCAACAGTGATGAAAAAGGTATGGAAATTAATTAAATATTGAATTCATTCATTTTGGAACGATATTATTAAGTAGCTAATTATTAACCGACCTAATACAAATAAAGAAAATTCATTAGGATAAAAATTGACTTTCTTCGTTCAGTAAAAAACATCAACAGTTTTAATAATGTCTGAAAATTATATGTTACTACCTTTTAAATCTGCAGCACCGTTTTGGTCTTCCATCTTGTTTGCAGTATCCTTGTGGTTCTCTTACTTTTTACAGGGATGGGCAATATTATTTGTCCCAATATTAACACTCTTGATCTTACCATTGATCGATCAATACGTCGGATTACGGATTGAAAATTTAGAACCAGATATCGAAGAGTCTCGCCTTTTTTGGTACCGATTAATTACCCTCATATGGGCACCAATCCAATTCATTACTTTATTTGGAATTTTAGCACTGGCAATTTCTGCAGATATGACATTGCTTGAAAAGATCGGTATATTTTGCGCTATTGGCGTTTTAACTGGGACTATTGGAATAAATTATGCACACGAACTAATGCATAAATCTGGTAAGCTCGAACGATGGTTAGCAGATAGCTTGCTCGCAATGGTGCTTTACTCTCATTTCCGTTCAGAACATTTACTAGTTCACCATATATACGTTGGCACACCTAGGGACCCTGTAACAGCCAGATACAATGAGAGCTTTTATAGTTTCTTCAATAGAGTATTAGTTCAATGCCCAATTTCTGCGTTCAAAGCAGAGACGCACAAGCTGTGGCGAAAAAGATTACCTGCAAGTCATATTTCTAATCCATTCTATATATATTTCTTTGCACAGCTTTTTATGATTGTTTTATCAATTTTAATCGGTGGTTTCTTTGGCTTGTTTTTATTTTTAATCCAAGCATTCGTCGCAGTTTTACTGCTAGAATTGGTAAATTACATAGAACATTATGGTTTAACTCGAAAAAACCTTGAAAATGGCAAATATGAGTTCGTACAGCCCCATCATTCTTGGAACTCTTCTTACAAGGTTTCAAATTGGGTTCTCATTAATTTACAAAGACATTCAGATCATCACTTTAAACCAGCCAGAAGTTTTCCTTTACTTCAAAACCTTGGAGCAACTAAAGCTCCACAACTTCCACACAGCTACCCAGCAATGGGAATTTTAGCATTATTCCCAAGGGCCTGGATGTCAGTCATGAATCCGAGAGTTAAGCGATGGCGAGAAATGTTCTATCCAGAAATAACTGAGTGGTAGTACTCAGCTTAACGTAAAAAAATCTCCGCCCAGACGGCGGAGTTCAGTTTGATTTGGTCTCAAACCACAGGCTTTTAAATTAAATTGTTACTTCTGATCGGATTTGTTGCCTTAAAATATCAATTGGTATCATCTTTCCATCACGCTTAAATCCCCAGTATGTCCAACCATTACAACTTGGGGCACCTTCGAGAGCAGCGCCAACCTGATGAATTGAACCTTTGATATCATCTCCTATTAAAGTACCATCAGCTCTCACTTTGGCTTTATGACGTCCATTCAAAGACCACAATTGCTCGCCTGGTGATAACATACCACGTTCAATTATTTGACCAAAAGGCACTCTTGGTTCAGATCGTTTGCTTGTTGAAACTTCTAAGACCTCTTTATCAAATTTTTTGATTTTCTTTATTCTATCATGGGCAACTTTTATGTAAGCGTCTTCTTTTTCAATTCCTATGAACTCACGACCCAGCATTTTGGCCACAGCACCTGTGGTTCCCGTCCCGAAAAAAGGGTCCAATACAACGTCATTAGGGTTAGTTGTTCCAACTAATACACGATGCAATAAACTTTCTGGTTTTTGAGTAGGATGAGCTTTTTCGCCCTTAGCATTTTTTAGCCTTTCGTTCCCATTGCAAATCGGCAAAATCCAGTCTGAGCGCATTTGCACGCCTTCGTTCAAGGCCTTAAGCGCTTCATAATTAAATGTATATTTTGCACCCTCTGATTTAGAAGCCCAGATCATTGTCTCATGAGCATTTGTCAATCTTTTACCTCGAAAATTGGGCATTGGGTTCGATTTTCGCCAAATGACATCATTTAAAATCCAAAAGCCCTTGTTTTGCAAAGATGCTCCAACTCGGAATATATTATGATAGCTCCCGATAACCCAAATTGCTCCATCAGGCTTTAAAATACGTCTAGCTGCCGACAACCAAGCATCCGTGAAACGGTCATAAGTTTTAAAACTATCAAATTGATCCCAAGCATTATCAACAGCATCAACTTTTGAATGGTCTGGACGGTGAAGTTCGCCTTTAAGCTGTAAATTGTACGGCGGGTCAGCGAAAATAAGATCGATTGACTCTGGAGGAAGACTATTCATTATATCAATGCAGTCTCCGTTTAAGATTTTATTTAAAGGGAGTCTAATACTCGCCTTTGTAATAGTATTAGTTGACATTCTTGCCTCAATATTTTGGCGCGTTTTTGCACTCGTGATTTGATCACACAATGATTCAAACCTGATTCGAGGTCAATAAAATTATTAAATTCAATGACTTAAATATCTTCGGGATACAATATGTTGTGTACCGGTTTAAAAGAACGTCTATGGTGAGGGGTGACGCCTATATTTAGAATTGCCGATTTATGAAATTTTGTTGGATAACCAGCATTTTTAGACCAATCGTAGCCTGGAAATTCTTTATCTAAGCGTGCCATAATGCGATCTCGTGTTATTTTTGCAACAATAGAAGCAGCAGCTATCGAAAGTGATTTGCTATCACCGTTAACGATTGTTTTACATTTTGCGCTTAGGTCTTCCGGACTTTTGTTTCCATCTATTAACACAAAATCTGGATTTATATTGAGACCTGCTATGGCCCTTTCCATCGCTAGAAGGCTCGCTTGTAAAATATTAATTTGGTCTATTTCTGAAACAGTTGAGTGGGCGACAAAAAATACGCATTTCTCTTTGATTGCACTGAAAGCTTTTTCTCTTTGTTTCAAGCTTAGTTTTTTGGAGTCATTTAACCCATTGGGAATATTTTTTGGATCCAATATTACTGCGGCAGCAGTTACAGGTCCTGCAATACACCCTCTTCCTACTTCATCAACTCCTGCTACAGTTCTATAACCCTCCGTTATCAATTGAGTTTCGACTTCAAAATCTGGTAATGCCTTCAAAAGATCACCCTCAAAAGACCTGACTAGAGGTTTTTTCTAACATAAGTTAACTCTGGCTTGTAATTTATTTATTCTTTCCTCAAAAATAGTTTTTAAAGGGGGGGTCTAAGATTTGAGTCGTTTCGAAAGCCGAACATTGACCCTTAGAGATGTTTCAGAAGCTTCAGGTGTATCTGAAATGACTGTTAGTCGAGTGCTTCGCGGTCGCGGTGATGTTTCCCAAGCTACCCGTGAAAAGGTACTGCAGGCCGCAAAATCTCTTGGATACGTCCCCAATAAAATTGCTGGAGCATTAGCAAGTCAGCGCGTTAATTTAGTTGCAGTAATAATTCCATCTATGTCTAATATGGTTTTCCCAGAAGTTTTAACTGGAGTAAATTCGGTACTAGAAAATACAGAATTACAGCCAGTGGTTGGAGTAACTGATTACCTTCCGGAGAAAGAGGAAAAAGTACTGTATCAAATGCTATCATGGCGCCCTTCAGGGATTATAATCGCTGGTTTAGAACATTCAGACGCATCGAAAGCCATGTTAAAAAGCACGAATATACCCGTTGTAGAAATAATGGATATAGATGGAGAGCCAATAGACTCTGCTGTTGGGATTTCACATCAACGTGCTGGTCGCCACATGGCTCAAGCTATATTGGAGGCTGGGTATAGAAAAATAGGATTTCTCGGTACTAAAATGCCTTTAGATCATCGTGCTAGCAAACGTTTTAATGGTTTTAAAGAAGCACTTTCAAAAGCTGATATAAAAATTTTAGATCATGAATTCTATTCGGGAGGCTCCGCACTAGCTAAAGGGGCTCAAATGACCCAAGAAATACTCAAGCGAACACCCGATTTGGATTTTTTGTATTATTCAAACGATATGATTGGAGCGGGGGGATTATTATCCCTACTTGAAATCAAAAAAAGCATCCCCAGAGAAATTGGATTAGCAGGGTTCAATGGAGTTGAGCTATTGGAAGGGCTTCCTCTGAAACTTGCAACTATGGATGCCTGCAGATTTGAAATTGGGAAAATAGCCGCCGAAATAATTTCAAATCGAGTGGTAGGTAAAAAAGATACTTATGACAGGGTAACTGCTCTGAAGCCTAAACTTGATTTAGGTGATACTCTTAAAACGTAGAGTCTATCTGGAAAGCCTCGAAATCTCTTCCTTCAAACGCAGTTTCTCTTTTTTCAACTGAGAGATGTAATATTCATCTAAAGCAGGAAATTTGTAAGCCTGCTCCACTTCACTTGAAAGTTTCTCATGTTTTTGCTTAAGGTTTTGGATATGCGCATTTATGCTCAATTTATTTCTCCTCTCGCTACCAATAAAACAAATTGAACATATTTTTTCTTTTTTGTCACTTAGATTGACTTTTCTTCGGCCAAATTCCGCCACTAGCTTAAGAGGTAGTCGATCAAACCCACGTGGTGAGGCTTGTTCCTTTTCTGAGTACATTTTCAACTTCCAAAATATACTTACTTGAAGCATCTTTTTTTTCTGGGTGAAGAACTATTGGTGATGAAATCATAAAATCCGCACGCCCATTTTTTTTCGCATGAAGTATCGTAAGTTTTGCTTTCTGGTTTTCACGAGAGATGATGGGGGTCATGACTAAGCTTCCCAAGCTTTTTGGAACATTAGAAAAAATTTCCGGTAATCGATTAGTTCTTATGATAAAATGTACGAAACCTTTTGGTTTAGCCCTCTTTGCAGCAACTTTTAGCCATTCAGTTATTGGATGACTATCCCCAAATGCTTTTTCTTTTGATAAGTTTTTGCTACTTACTGAAGATTTTCGATCAAAGTAAGGGGGGTTTGCAATCACGTGATCGAAGGTTTCATTTTTTATACTAGACGGTAAATTTAAAATATCAGCACATTCTATTTTCAAAGCCATCCCATTTTCTTTTGAATTACGACTCGCCAAATCCACTAAACTTTTCTGAATTTCAATTCCGTATAATTTTGTTTTTTTTACACGAAATCCAATTGCAAAACTTGCTGTTCCAACGCCGCATCCAAGATCTAGAACTTTTTGACCTTCGCTAACATTTACAGTCGCTGCTAGTAGTATAGGGTCCAAACCAGCCCTATATCCATTCTTAGGCTGCCATATTTTTATGGCCCCACCTAAAAAGTCATCTTTGCTAAGCTCGTCCACATCAAACACTTTTCAAATCTAAACCAAAATCAGTCAGCAGCTTGACAGCTCGATCGTAATCGTGCGTCATTACCATCAAACGGCGTGGCAATATCCCGATTGACCCTTCCAATACACTTATATTTACGTCAAGTGCAAAATTGACTATATTGTTTGAGTTCAAAACAGTTTCAGCGTATACAAACTTGGTTATATCATTAGTGGTCATCAATTCTTTCATAAAAAACTTTTATGAGCTGGCGCCCAGTATGTCGAGATAAGATAAGGTTTAATCGGTTTTGGACAAAGAAATAAATCCAGATGAAAAACTGGCAAAAATTCTCGAACCAGAATTACTAAGCGTCAATAAGATCATTCGTGAACGTATGGCTTCAAAAAATGCACCGCGGATCCCAGAGGTTACCACCCACTTAATCAGCGCTGGAGGAAAGAGGCTTAGACCAATGCTGACGTTAGCTGCAGCAAATATGTTTGGCTGCACTGGAGACAACCACTTAAAGTTAGCTGCAACCGTGGAGTTTATTCATACCGCAACGCTGCTTCACGATGACGTTGTAGATGAAAGCTTGAAGCGACGCGGACGACCAACAGCAAATTTGTTATGGGATAATAAATCTTCTGTTTTGGTTGGGGATTATTTATTCTCACGATCCTTTCAATTAATGGTTGAAGTTGGATCACTTAAAATTCTAGATATTTTAGCCAATGCTTCGGCCACTATTGCTGAGGGAGAGGTATTACAACTTACCGTCTCACAAAATATAAAAACAGATGAAAAAACCTACTTGAAAGTAGTTCGGGGCAAAACTGCTGCTTTATTTTCAGCTGCAACCCTAGTAGGAGGCCAGGTAGCAGGGGCCAGCGAAGAAGATTGCAATGCACTTTACGAATATGGAGATGCCCTCGGAATAGCATTTCAAATAATCGATGACTTGTTAGATGTGGAAGGGAACCTACAGATTACAGGTAAAAATATTGGTGACGATTTTCGAGAACGAAAGCTTACAATGCCTTTTATAAAAGCCATACAAAATTCCACCAAATCTGAGCTAGAGTTTTGGAAAAGAACAATCGAAAAAGGCAATCAAAATGACCAAGATTGGGACACTGCTCTTTCTTTAATGAATAAGTATAAAGCAATAATTAGAACACGCCAAGAAGCAGAAATGTGGGTTGAACAAGCAAAACTTGCACTTAGTAAATTACCCGACTCTGAAATGCGTGTCCTTTTATCTGAACTTGCTGATTATGTATTAACAAGATCTAAATAGATTTTGTTTGTGTGGATACGCTCCACCACTTTGGCCTTTGTTCTTGAATTTTCTTCGACGCAAGATCGCAATCAGATTTGTTTTCAAAAATTCCAAAACAAGTTGCACCTGATCCTGACATTGAAACTTTTCCAACTCCATTCTGTTTTGAAATTAATTGTAAAACATCTGATATGATTGGTTCAATCTCGAGAGCTGGCTCTAATAAATCATTCCGCTGGGCTATAAGCCAGCTCATCCACTCTTTCTTTTTGTAGAATGATTTTTCATATTTTGATAAAGGACTATTTTGCTTATTTTTTAGAAATTGAAAAACTTTTTGCGTGGAGACTATTTTTAAAGGGTTTACCAAAAGGATAGGAAAACTTGGGAAATTAGTAATAGTGCTTAGAATTTCTCCTATACCTTGCATATGTTGAGTTTTTTGAGTGAAGCATACTGGCAAGTCAGACCCAATTTTTAACATGTCATCAAGCATTGGAGGGCTAGTCTTCCATAGTCGGCATAATCCGCGGATGGCAGCAGCAGCATCACTAGACCCTCCTCCAATACCAGCACTAGGGGGTAGATTTTTAGTCAAAGTTATGTGAGCGCCAGTTTTGATTTGGCTCAGTTGTTTTAGAGCCGTTGCTGCTTTCAAGATTAAATTGGAACTATCTATCGGTATATTATCAGAGAAAGGGCCTTGAACACTAAGCTCAAGCTTATCACTTTTTTCAAAAAGTAAATCATCACCGAATTCTGTAAAAACCACAACTGAGTCCAGCAAGTGAAAACCTTCAGGCGTATGGTCAAGAATCTGCAGACATAAGTTGACTTTCGCACTAGCTTTTTCTTCAATCATTATTTCACTGACAACTCAGGATCCTCAGATTCATCCTGTAGCACTTGAGTAAGTCCAACTTTTAATTTTTTCTTTATTCTTTCTATTTCTTCTTCTTCTGGATCAAAGGATAGAGCCCTTCTCCACTGAAACTCAGCTTCAGTTTTTCTCCCTACCATCCAATACACATCCCCTAGATGATCATTGACGATTGGATCAATGGGCATGAGTTCAGCAGCTCTTTCTAAATTTGGAACCGCCTTTTCATACTGACCTAGCTTATAATAACCCCAGCCAAGACTGTCGACAATATATCCACTATCGGGACTTTCCTTTACTGCTCGTTCGATCATATCTAAGGCTTCATCCAATTTATCATTTTTTTCTATCAACGAATATCCTAAATAATTTAGAACTTGAGGTTGATTTGGATTGAGCAACAGTGCCTTTCGGAAATCTTTTTCTGCCAAATCCCAAATATCTAATCTCTCGCGCGTTATTCCACGAACATAATAAAGAAACCAACCAGCCTCTCCCTTTTGCTCCAATAATTCTATGGCCTCACCATAAGAAATCTCGGCTTGATCATAAGCCTCTAAACGCCTGTAGTGATTTCCCAAAATGCGAAAACCGTTGGCAGAACTTGGATACTGTTGTGTTAATTTAGTTAAAACTTTAATTGCAGACTTTTCATTTCCAGATACTCGCAATGCTTCTGCTCTACCCAATTCTGAGGCAAAAAATTGTGGATGACTACTTGAAAGCTTTTCGTATTCTTTGATTGCTAAATCAAATTGACCTAGCTCTACCAGCAAATCTGCAGACATTAGCGTTGCATCTGTATGGTCCGCATTCAGGTACTGAGCCAACCGTGAATAAATAAGGGTAAACGTTGGATCTGCCTCTTTTGAAATTAAATTAGCTATCGAGTGAAAAACGTCAGCGATTGCTATTTTAGTTTTAAAAAATGAATTTTTAGGATAGCTTTTTTCATTGGTTGCATTGAGAAAAAGCTCCTCAATTTCAGGATCAAATGTTGGTCCAAACCATTTTTCGAGTAAGGTTTGGGCTTCTGCAAATCTTCCTTGAAATAACAGTATTTTTGTATGGAATATGACCGATCGTCTAGTTGGGTTTCCTTGATCTTTATGAATTAGACTAAATGTTCTTTCAGCTTGCTCAATTTTTCCTGCAGCAAGTTGAGACATTGCGCGATGAAAATTTGCAAATTGCCCCATACCTTGGACTTGTGCTATTTTAGCAAAAATGCGATTTGCATTAACTTCATCTTCCAATCCCATTAATATCCAAGCCGATAAAAGATCTTTCAATATTGGCGTAATTTCATCTGAGTTGTTTAAAAAATTTAATAGAGTTTTATTCTGCCCTTCTTTAATCATTGCGGCAGATAAAATCATTTGGGAGATTTGGCTTAAATTTCCATCAATTTTGTGTGTTTCAGCAATAGTTGTTGCTTTACCGACGGAACCTTGCGCAATGATAGATATCATCAAACTTTCCAAGAGCTTTGAGTTTGAGGGATCTACACTCACACTTTTTGCTTGCAATTTTGAAGCGGCTACAAAGTTATGATCGGAAAAAGCCTGTCTTCCTGCTAAGTATGCTCCAGACGACGCCAAGGCGCTTTCAGTAAATGAAACTGAGAGTACCAAAAATAGAATTTTAAAAATTTTTTTCATAGCACCAGATTAAAATCTCACAAACAACAAACTAATACTTTAAAAGAAATTTTAAAGAATTTTCAGTAAACTACATATTGGGATAATTAGGCCCGTCACCACCCTGCGGTGTCACCCAAGTAATATTTTGACTGGGATCTTTTATGTCACAAGTTTTACAGTGTACACAGTTTTGAAAATTGATCACAAAACGTGAGGAATTTTCTTCAGTTTGAACCACTTCGTAAACTCCAGCCGGGCAATACCGTTGAGCAGGCTCACTAAATTGAGGCAAGTTCACTGATATAGGAATTTCTGGATTGCCAAGTTGTAAGTGACATGGCTGATTTTCTTCATGATTGGTCATTGAAAAAGAAACATTTGTTAAGCGATCAAAACTTATTGAGCCATCTGGTTTAGGATAACTAATTTCTTTATGCTTTTCAGCACTTTCCGTAGATGCTGCATCAGATTTCCCATGCTTCAGGCTACCAAAAAGAGAAAACTGAAATATCGTCTGAAACCACATGTCAAACCCACCCAGGATTAGGCCTCCTAATGGACCAAACCGAGCGTTAAGGGGCGCTACATTACGAACCTTTTTGAGGTCTTTCCCAACTACACCATTTCTTAAGTTTACATCATAATCTGACAGCAAATCACCAGATCGACCATCATTTATAGCACTGTAAACAGATTCAGCAGCTTCTATTCCAGAATTCATCGCGTTGTGATTACCCTTAATTCGAGGTAAGTTCACAAGCCCAGCAGAGCAGCCAAGAAGGGCTCCTCCGGGGAAAGTAGCTTTGGGAATTGACTGCAAACCACCCTTGGTAACAGCCCTTGCCCCATAAGCAATCCGTTTGCCACCCCTAAGTAAATTTTCAATTTTTGGATGATGCTTAAACTGTTGGAATTCCATATACGGAGATAAAAAAGGATTTTTATAATTTAGATCCACTATATATCCAACATAGACTTGGTTATTATTTAAATGATATACAAATGAACCACCAGAGTTTTTGAAACCTAACGGCCAGCCCATTGTATGTGTAACCTCGCCTTCATTGTGAACTTCAGGGCCAACTTCCCAAATTTCTTTCATTCCGATCCCAAATTTAGGGACATCACATTCAGCATCTAAATTGAATTTTTCTATAACTTCTTTTGATAGTGATCCTCTAGCTCCTTCCGAAAGAAGAATGTATTTTCCATGTAATTCCATTCCAGGTTCATAGCTGTCTCCTATTGAACCATCAGGGTTTTTTCCAAATTCCCCAGCAACGACGCCTTTAACTTCACCAGTTTTCCCGTAAACTAATTCTGAGCAGGCCATACCAGGAAATATTTCAACACCCAATCCTTCAGCCTGCTCTGCCATCCACCGACATACATTACCCATAGATACTATATAATTGCCATGATTATTCATCAATGGAGGCATAACGGAATTAGGTAATCGGATCTGCCCTGCCTCTCCAAGAATATAAAAGTTATCTTCTTTGACAGGTACATCCAAAGGAGCCCCTTTTTCTTTCCAGTCAGGGATCAATCTATTTAAACCAGAAGGATCTAAAACAGCACCTGACAAAATATGTGCACCGACCTCTGAACCTTTCTCCAACACTACAATTTCCAAGGTTTCGTCGAGTTGCTTTAATCTGATAGCAGCAGATAGGCCCGCTGGACCAGCTCCAACTATAACAACATCATACTCCATAGTTTCTCTAACTGCTTGTGACACTAGAACCTCCTCGAGCGCTTTGCTTTCGTTGCTTAAGAATAAGTATGCTTTCTCCGTACTAAGCGTCAATCTTTTCAGCGTATTTTATGTCAAAATTGCGGCATTATTTCCATAAATTTATCCATTCAATTGAAATTAATTTTACTAGGCCTTGCATTAAAACATTTAATTTGTTCATCTTAGCAGTACAATCTTATCAGTAACTTTAAAAACCGGACTCGTTATGGAAAAAATCCCAATGACTAAAGCGGGAAGCATCGCACTCGAAGCAGAACTAAAAAAATTAAAATCTGTAGAGCGCCCCAATATAATACAAGCCATATCGGAGGCCCGAGAACATGGCGACCTGTCTGAAAATGCCGAATATCATTCAGCTCGTGAAAAACAAAGTTTCATAGAGGGTAGAATAAAAGAGATCGAGGCGATTATATCTTTGGCGGATGTAATTGACCCTTTAGCATTATCGGGCACTATAAAATTTGGGGCAACGGTAACTTTAGTCGATGAGGATACTGATGAAGAAAAATGTTGGCAAATTGTTGGAGAGCATGAAGCTAATATTGAAACAGGGCTTTTAAACATTAAATCGCCAATCGCAAGAGCACTTATTGGAAAAGATGAGGGTGATAGTGTAGAGGTTAAAACACCAGGTGGCGAAAAAGCTTATGAAATATTGAAAGTTGAATATAAGTAAATATTTTTCTTAAAAAATCGTAAATTAGAACCCAAATTTCTGTATTAAAGCCGCCCGTCAACTTTTAATACTATTTTACCAATGTGCTTGCTACTTTCCATTAAAAAATGTGCTGAAGATACATCATTTAAATCAAAAACGCTGTTTATAACTGGGTTTATTCTACCAGTACTCAATAGTGGCCAAATTTTTTCCAATAATTCTGATGCTATCTGAGATTTAGAAAGGTCGGATTGAGGCCGCAAAGTACTACCAGTAACAGTTAAGCGTCGTGTCATTATCTGTGCAAAATTTAATTCAACTTTTGCACCTTTTAAAAAGGCAATTTGCACTAACCTACCATCATCAACTAATGCTTTTATATTTTTTTCTATATAGGCGCCTCCAACCATATCTAATATAAGGTGTACTCCGCCAATACTTTTTATTACTTCTAAAAAATCTTCTTTATTATAATTGATTGCTCTTATTGCACCTAGCTCTTCACAAGCTGAACACTTTGCCTCGCTGCCTGCCGTAGCATAAACTTCACTACCGAAAAGGTTAGCTAATTGAATAGCCATAGTTCCTATTCCTGATGAGCCACCGTGAACCAAAAACTTTTCGTTTGGCTTCAATCCACCTCTTTGAAAAACATTGCTCCAAACTGTAAATAACGTTTCAGGAAGCGCAGCAGCCTGCTTGAGGCTCATTCCGGTTGGAACAGGTAAACAATGACTAGCTTGGGTTACTGCGTATTCAGCATAGCCGCCACCTGGCAAAAGTGCACACACTTCATCACCAACTTCCCAATTAGTAACATTCTCTCCAATAGCGAAAATTATTCCTGAAGCTTCAAGGCCGGGAAGATCACTGGCACCTGGAGGAGGCAGGTAAGATCCGGAACGTTGCAAAACATCTGGACGGTTAATTCCTGCATAAGAAATTTTTATCAAAACTTCATTTCTTTTTGGCTTTGGAATATTCCTAACCGATGACTTTAAAACGGATGGACCACCAGGCTCAACAATTTCAATCACCTTCATACTTGTCATTAGTGGATATCCAAATGACCAGGTAAGTTAGTATTAATTGACTTGTTAGGCTTCTTGATATTTTTTAATATATTCGTTGCAAAACCATTAAAATTCTTAGTATATTTATTTGTTTTAAGCTGTGCTTTTACTTTCTCAAAAGTCATAACGTCTTCAATTCGTCGATTTAGAAAATGCCAAGTTTCTAAACTTCCTTCACTATCATCACCGAGCCAAAATAATACAGTACTTGCATATACTGCGCTCAAAATTGTTCTTTTAGAATACCAGTTGAAATCTTCTGACTTATCACCAATTAATTGCCAGATTAGATCCGAAGTATCCCAAATTAAACGGCCACCCTCAACAGCGTGTATAGGTAGTGAGAACAAAACTACCCCTCTTCGTACGGCTTCTTTATCAGAAGCGATTGTGATTCTTAACTCAATTGCTTTTTTAATCTTTTCTCTTACTTTTAATTCAGAGATTTTTTGTTTCTTAAAAGAAGATTTGAACTGATCATCACCCCACTTATGAAAAGTGCTCGCTAGATCCACAGCGCCACGCGGGCAAATTAACTTGGCTTTATTTTCTGGAATATTTGCTTCTTCACAAGCAGCAGAAAAAGTCAAAGGAGACCACCCATCAAATGCGACATTAGGAAGTGCGGCTTTCATCAGATTTAATTTCTCAGGATCAATCGGTCCACGCATTTATGAATCTTTCACTAGACAAGTTTAATTATGATTGCTATACGACCATTTCCTGCACATAGATGCAACTTTAACATAGAAAGGTGGTGA
>NZGN01000035.1:0-8943 GCA_002691045.1 Marinovum sp. | reverse complement strand
TTCAAGATAAAAATATAAGCACAATTATTTTCTTTTAAAAAGAGTAATAGTCAATTTAGCAAAATATTTAAAATTTTTAATTCACTTGGAACAAATATTGCAGCACATCCCGAAACTAGAAGGGATTTTATAAATGTTAGATAACATCGATGCAGCTTTGGAAAGCGCTATATCTTCACATGAGTCAGGGGATTTACTTATTGCTGGAGAAAAATATCTTGAAATATTAAAGGCAAACCCAAATCATCCAGATGCAAATCATAATTTTGGTTTACTTACAGTTAAATTAGGCGAGCCTTTCATAGCCATGCAATTTTTAAAAACTGCTATAGAAGCAAATCCTACCGTATCAGAGTATTGGGTAAGCTGTATAAACACATTAATTGAAATTAAAGATGTTGATAATGCTAAGATAGCTTTTGAAAAAGCAAAAGAACTTGGACACTCAGGTGATTTATTTGACAAACTAGAAGCCAATCTAACACTTTTAGTTAACGAAAACCTAGAAGAGCTCGAAGAAGAGGTTTCTTGAGTCGGAGAGTTTAATTCGCTTTAAACTAGTATAATGGCTAGCAAAACATTAGCATTTCGGGCTAGGTGATGAAGTGAGAAAAATAATAGGTTTTCATACAAATTAACATCAAAATTATAAATAATCTTAATGCTTTTTGTGTGAAAATGTATTATGGTTTTGGTAGCAACCAATAAACATTTTAGCCATAACGACGGTCCTCATCCAATGGATACCCGAAAAAAAAGAGCATTGCTTGTTGAGAAGTTAAGCCGCCTACATTCAAGTGTGTCATCGTTTAGCACATCAGATGACGGTTATGATCAATGCTTAAAACGATTATTAATATTTGCCGAAAATAGTGAACCGGAAAGTGTAAAGGTACTCTATAAGATACTATGTGCTTTACCCAATGTTGGAAGAGAAACCAAAAGAGAGACCTATTTTTCGTTTATTGAACATTTTAGATCAGATTTAATAAACTTAGGCTTTTCTGCTGAAGAGTTGGAAGAGGACTTAAACCCAAACGAACAAGAAGTTGCCGATTTGTTCGTGGATGAAAACATTGGAAAAAATTTAAGGATTGTAGAATACTTGAATTCAACCTTTTTTACCGAAAGCCAAAAATCTTCTTTACGCAAATCAAGAATTTTAATTGACTTTATAAAAAGATGTAAAACTTCTTATGATCCAGATACTGATAGATTAAACGAGGATGATCTTGGAATATCACAAGAACAATTTGAAGATTCCTTAAAAAGTTTAGAAGAAAGTAAACGTATACTTATCTACAGGGCTGCAAGAGGTATAGATGACGATTATATGGACCGCAGCCTCCTTTCTTTCTTAAAAAGTAGCATAATTAATACAAATATTGACGAAGCCGAGGTGGACTCTAAACTTTTATCTGATGAAGAGAAGGTTATTGAAAAGCTGGTAATAGGAGATAACCTTTTTAAGCCTGTACAAGCCAAGGAGTCTTTCTCGAGACAGTCGCGCGAAACACAAACTTCTTTCGAGGGAATATTTTGGGCATTCGCTTTGCTTGCGTTTGCGGTGGTTTTAATGTTCCTAATTAATAATACTAAATGAATACATAATGTCAGGATTTGAAGATTAATGTTTATGATAAAAAAAATTTATGGGATTTTCTTTTTAACAATTCTTCTTAGCACACAAACATTTGCTGACGAATGCTCACAAGTTCCCGATGCTAATAGTATATACAGATCGATTTCAGAATCTACCGCTAGTAACTTATCGATTAGACGACTACAACAAATTGTTGGTGTGACTGCCGATGGAATTTGGGGAAGACAAAGCGATGCTGCCTATAGCAATTTAATATCAAGATGTAATTCATACACTTATCCGGGTATCTCATTGATAGTTAATGAAGCGAAGATAACGGATTTTTACAAAAATCAGACCGTTTTTGAACAAATACCTTTCCAGTCTTGTTCCAATGAAAAAATACCCATCTATGGCGAAATTAAGGCAAAACCCGAGGTTGGCGCTGTTGTTGGCGGCGCCGTTTTGGGTGGAATAATTGGCAAAACTGTCACAAAAAAAGATAGAGGTGCAGCTGTAGGTGCAATAATCGGTGGCGCAATTGCAAATGAAAGTCAAAAATCAAAAACAAAAACTGAAGTGATTGGTTATGAAAATCTGCAAAGATGTGAAACTAAGTTTAAGAACTCACCAAAAGAAGAGATAGTGTATTCCTACTCAACAATTACCTTTATTCTTGATGGAAAAGAGCAAACAATAGAGTTCCAAAAATTACAATAAACATTTCGCCGGTCTTTCGCGAAAGTTTCCTTTGAAAGGTGTCCATTTGCTTGGTGATAAAATCGGCAGAATACAATCTCCAAAAATAATAAGAATAGGAGGTGGCGTAGTTCAAGAAATTGGGGAAATTTTGGAACAACTTGGTCTTTCTAACCCCCTATTAGTGACTGATAAAAATTTATTGGAAATTGGACATGTTGACTCAATTCTTAAGATTTTAAGAAGGCATAATATTTCTTATGGCATTTTTGATGAAGTGGTTGAAGATCCAACGGATCAATGCGTCGATAACGGTTTAGAAATCTTTAAATCTGGATCATTCGATTGCCTAATAGGTTTTGGGGGCGGCAGCCCTATGGATACGGCAAAAGCAATAAGTTTTCTAAGCGTTAACAAAGGGCATGTCAGAGATTATAAAGCTCCCCAACAAATCGATTTATGCGGGCCACCAATAATTTTGATCCCGACGACAGGAGGAACAGGTTCAGAATTAACGCGTTGGTGCGTTATTACTGATACTAAGAATACTGAAAAATATAACTTATCTGGATTGGCATGTGTTGCAACCGCTGCTCTAATCGACTGGACCTTTTCCACCACAAAACCTTGGCGAATTACAGCAGATACAGCAGTGGATAGCCTTACACATGCAATAGAAGCTTATGTTAGCTCTAAAGCTTTTGAATATACAGATGCCTTCGCTCTAGCTGCCATGCCCGCCATAGTTGAAAATGTAAAGGATGCGTGTGAAAACCCAGAGAATGCAGAAGCACGAAAGAAATTGATGTTAGCTGCCTCTCAAGCAGGAATGGCTTTCTCTAACTCATCTGTCGCATTAGTACATGGAATGAGCAGACCAATTGGAGCGCATTTTCATATAGCACATGGGCTATCGAACGCGATGTTGCTGCCAAAGATTACTGAGTTTTCAGTCCAAGGGAATGAAGAAAGATATGCGGCTTGCGCTCGGGTAATGAAATGGGCTCATGACACAGATAGCAATGCCAGTGCATGTTCAAAATTAGTCGAAAATCTATTTATTCTGAATGAAGACTTAAAAGTCCCCTCGCCCAAAAGTTTAGGTCATGTGGTTGATAAAAAAACGCTCAAACTAATGGCCTCCCAGGCCCTCGCATCGGGCTCACCTCAAAATAATCCTCGAGTACCTACTGAAAACCAGATTATCAAATTATATGAAGAAATTTGGGGCTAATCACATAGCTTAATTAAATTCTATAACTTCACCATGAAAAGCTATGATATCAAGCATGTGATCTCTATTTTTGGCGAAAAATACTTCAACCATTTCTCTGGCATTTTCAGCGACTTGACTTGAGGAATATACTGCCATCAACAAACTCGAAGTTGGTCCAGTTTTTACCATAGTTCTGCTTATTGCATCGGGCATATGTTTAGGCATCCAATCTTTCCAATTTTCTAAAAATTGTTCCATATCTTGCTCAGATCGGTATTCAACATTTACGATACGCGAGTAAGCCATTTTGAAATCCTTACTTAATTACACTTGAGAAAACTTAGTTTGATTTTACTTGTTAACAATGACCCTCTAACAGCTACATGTCAGGAGCTACATATTGTTCTGGAAAAAAATTGTTGCCACTTTATTAGTTGTATTGCTTTTTTCTGTTTTAGTTGCCGCTTTTATATACATCCCAAAGTACTTGGATGAAGAACAACGTGCTCGAGACAACACAAAGGGATGTAAGCAGTATAGAGAATTTTTATTAACCGCAGAAAATTGGAACAAGTTAGGCGATACTGATCAGGCTAAGGGCGTTTATAATATTGCCGTTGATTTATTCAGAAAAGGTAAATGCACGAGAGTACACTAAAATTATTTGACTCTCCAGTTACTGGAGACACCATTTAACTAAATAAACCGCGAAATTTTTATAAAATGAAAAAGTTTAATATTTATGAAAAGTGTTAATATCGGAATATTGCTTTGCCTACTTACTATTGCTACAGCGTCCTTTTTAGTTTTTTCAAAAAAGACGACTGGCACTGTAACAGAGCTACAAGTAGGAGAACCAATTGAAAGTGTTTTAGTTCCTGATCAGATTAGTGACCTAGGACTGCTTGGAAAAAATATTTTCGACCTTAAATGTCAATCATGTCATGGAATAAATGCCGCAGGCCGTCACGAAATAGGCCCGCCTTTAGTTCACAAAATTTACGAACCAAGTCATCATTCCGATCAGTCTTTTTATCGGGCTGTTTCCTTGGGCGTGAGATCACACCATTGGCCTTTCGGTAATATGGCTGCAGTTGAGGGATTAACAAAAGGCGATGTCAAAGCGATTATTTCTTACGTTAGAGAACTACAACGAGAAAATGGTATACTCTGAATTAAAGGACAAATATTATGAAATTCTTTAAAATATTTACAGTAATAGCAGTTACTGCCTCATCTATCGCCCTCGCTCATAGTGGCGTTAAAGACAAAAATGTAAAAGAGCGTATGATGCTGATGAAGGCAATGGCCGATAATACCAAACTTATTGGGCAAATGTTAAAAAAACAAATTCCTTTTGAGGCCAATGAAGTTAAACTAGCACTGGAAAAACTGTCTTCTCTTTCTCTTCAAACTCCAACAGTTTTTGAAGTCAACGCGACTGATCCAAAATCAGAGGCCAAACCAAGTATCTGGGATGAATTTAATGAATTTACCAAACTTTCAAACGAGTTAGCGAAAAGCACCAGTGATCTAGCTACCTTGGTAGAAGATATAGACGATTTAAGACCTACTTTGATGCAAGTCTCTGAGGGATGTAAGGCCTGTCACAGTAAATATCGGGAATAGTTTTGGCGATTATATATTGAATTCCCAAATTTTCGATACATGACGAATTGTACCGTCTTCAAAATTCATTATTGAAAAATATTTATAGATTCTTAAAAATTACTTCTGAAACCTAAGTGAACCAAAATTGGTGAAAAGAAATGACTTTTGCTCCTCTATCAGAAGTCCGCGATAATTTAAAACCGCAGTGGTACAGGTCGAAAATGACCCCTGAGACGTTTCGAGCTTTTTCTAAGAGAAGTGATTGTAAGGGTTTCATTCAAGCCGGCGGACATTTTGGCTTGTTTTGTATTACTGGCATTTCACTGTGTTTTTTATGGCTCTATAGCTACTGGATTGCTTTTTGCCTCACTCTTTTTATTCATGGAACAATTTCTTCATTTTTTAAGGGAACGGCTGTTCACGAACTTGGGCATGGCACGGTCTTTGAGACAAAATGGCTCAATAAGTTTTTTTTAAACTTGTTCAGTCTCATCAGTTGGTGGAACCCTTTTGATTATGCAGCAAGTCATACCTATCACCACCGCTACACCTTACATCCTGAGGGTGACAGAGAGGTACTGTTACCCGTACATCCAAATGTAGGGGCAACTTTTTTATTTCAGATGTTTACTCTTAATTTATTGACACAGCCAGGACGAACTTTTGGAAAAGGTGGTTTCATTTCAGCTGTTTGGCTGACTATACTTTCATCCCTTGGGAAAAGCGGTTCTAGTGAAGTGCCAGCCAATGAGTGGCTTCAAGCTGTTCACAGTGACCAAGTTGAACAAAAATTAGCGTCAATTAGATGGTCACGAATTTTAATTACTTTCCATATTCTTGTTTTGGCCGTCACGGTTTGGACTGAATTGTGGGTTTTACCACTTATAATAACAATACCAAGCTATATAGCTAATTGGCTTAGCTATTTTCTAGGATTAACCCAACATTGTGGGCTGAGACAAAATACTACTGATTTTAGAAAAAACACTAGATCCATACGTTTACCTAAGTTTGTAGAATACCTTTATTGGCACATGAATTGGCATACAGAACATCATATGTATGCAGGTGTTCCGTGTTATAATCTTCCTCGCCTAGCTCAAGAAATCAAAAAAGACATGCCAGAGCCAAAAACTTTACTTGGAGCATGGAAAGAAATGTTAGAAACTTGGAAGATCCAAAAAAGCGACCGGAAGTACGCTTTTGACACACCAGTTCCTCAAAATCTGAAAAGTACTGCAAAGTTGCATTCGGAAGCCAAATCTATTGGCGATTTGGCTCCCAAAGGACTTGTCTAGACTAGGTCTAAATAGCTCTTTGAAGCAAGAGTTACAAAAGTACAAATGTATTTTCTGTTTCCGATTGCCGCCAATTATTTAGTTCATCTTTTTGCAAACTAATCATACCGTAAGACAGCCCCGTATTCGTGTTTCGAGCGCTTATTTGCATGAAATTTGAACCATTACGGACAACGACACCTTCAAATTTTTGCCCAGTATTTACGTTATATATCCTTAGTTTTGATCCTACAGAATTTACCATGTTGTTCATCTCCCCTAAGACTAAGATAGAGGAAGAAATTCAACCCACGCTAAAAAAAACACAAACACTCCTTTACGCTGGGTCAATTGATTAGAAATTAATTAATTTAAAAAGCTATTGCCAAAAATTTAATCGAAACTGCATAATCAACTTAATACTAAATAATGGTGGGAAATATGCAGCAACGAAAAATAGGTAAAACAAAACTTAAAATTGACACTCTAGGTTTAGGTTGTGCTCCTCTTGGAGGGAATTTTGTGGATTTAACCTATAATCAAGGAGCAGAACTCGTAAATGCTGCGCTAGATGCCGGCATTTCTTATTTTGATACTGCCCCTTGGTATGGTTTTGGACGGTCTGAACGAGTTGTAGGCGATCAGCTTCGTAATAAAGACATTATAATTTCATCTAAGGTTGGCAGAATACTAAAACCAGGAGCTGTAGCAGCACCAATGGATTATGGAATGGTAGATCCAATGCCATTTCATCCCGTTTATGATTATACCTACGATGGTATCATGAGGGCGTACGAAGACAGCCTACAGAGGCTGGGGCTGGAAAAAATAGATATATTACTAGTGCATGACATTGGGACTTTTCAACACGGGCAAGAAAATACGCAACACTTTAAAAATTTAGCGGATACTGGCTATAGAGCAATGGCAGAATTACGTGAAAATAATTTAGTGAAAGCTATAGGCCTTGGTGTAAACGAAAACCAAGTTTGCTTGGATGCGCTAGAGATAGGCTCTTGGGATGTTTTTCTATTGGCTGGTCGCTACACTTTACTAGAGCAAACAGCATTGGATGAATTATTCCCCGCCTGCTCCAAAAGTGGGACATCTATAATTTGTGGTGGGCCATTTAATTCTGGGATATTGGTTGGAAGAGAAATGTGGAATTATGCCAAAGCCCCCCAAAATGTGATTGAAAAAGCAAATGCCTTAGGAAAAATTGCTGATGAATACAGTATTCCACTTGCAGCAGCTGCTTTGCAATTTCCCCAAGCTAACGAAATCGTCAGTTCGGTAATACCGGGCCCTCGCTCAAAAGGTGAATTATTGGAAATTGTAAAATGGCAAAGAACAGAAATCCCTACCGAATTCTGGAATTCGTTGAAAGAGAGAAAGCTATTGAGAGCAGATGCTCCAACACCATAATTTTTTAGAAATCATGTTTGTATGGAGGATTACAGCCCGCAGTTTCACAATTAAGTGCCGCAGCTATCGATGCACGCTCTATAATATGAATTAATTCATCTTTAGTAATAGCAGAAAGTGCTGCTGCGGAAGCTTTTTTTTCATTAATTTCAGACAAGATTGTACCCATAAAAGTATCTCCAGCACCAACTGTATCAACTAACGGATCGCAAACTGCAGCACTCACTTCAAAAGAAATTTCACCTGCTTTGACACGCGCGCCCTTTGCACCCATCGTCAAAACTATAATCTCTGCTGCAGTGGTGTTGCAAATTTCATTAAAGGCATCACTTAAAGAAGCTTCTGGGCGCATGAAATTTAAATCCTCATCAGATAATTTAAGGATATTTGCATGCTTGCTCATACGATCTAGTCTATCCAGATACTGTTGTTTATTTTTTACAAGTAACTCTCTTATGTTTGGATCAAGACTAGTAATTACACCCTGCTCCGCAAGTTCACGAAATTTTTGCTCCCATAAATTGGCATCTTCTCCATCAATTAATGCGATAGAGCCGATATGAAAAATTTTCGTCGCGGATGGAGTGGTTTCAATCAGCATTTCGTGATTTATTTGTCGCTCTGCAGTACCATCTCTGTAAAATTGGTAGCTGGGTTGACCGTCATTAACTGAAACAACTGCTAGAGAGGTTGGCTCATCTACCCTTGGTGCAGAAACGATCACTTTGTCTGCCTCTAAGCGGCCAGCTAAAATGTTCCCTAAACTATCACTAGAGATTGGTGTAATGTAAGAAACTTTCTGCCCCTGGCGAGCAGCGGCTATGGCGACATTATAACAAGATCCGCCTGGAATAGCTCTATAAATAGGTAAGTTATCACCTTCAGAAACTTGGACATAATCAATTAGATTTTCACCACCGATCACTATCATTGGATTTTTCCATTCGAAGCTTTTAATATGTCCATTTTACAATTACCTGATCTCACATCTGCTCTGATAACAGCTTCATCAGATCTGCCAAGTCAATCCAGTATTTTGTTCTGAGAGTAACCAAAGTTTTGACATTACGTCTTTATCATAGGCGTAAGGTTCTAATTTACCTTTGCCAATTGGACCAATCCATTCCATTCTT
>NZGN01000034.1:0-21639 GCA_002691045.1 Marinovum sp. | reverse complement strand
TTTATTAAAACAGCAAAAAATAGGATTGGAAAACTAAATAAAAAGATCGCCATGTATTGAGGTAATCCAGTCATTCTTATCTCAGGCGTTACAAGCAAATAAAATAATAAAATCACAGGGAAAGCTAAGATTAAATTTGCAACAAAAGATAGAAGGGTATCTAGTCTTCCTCCATAGAAGCCCGCAGGTAGACCCAAGGTTATTCCAACCATAAATGCGAATAATGTTGCCAATGGGGCGATCACAATTATGATAGAGGCGCCGTCCATAACTCTACTAAATACGTCTCTTGCAAGGTGATCACCACCTAAAAGATAAAAAGCATAATCTCCCTCTTCAGCACCCCTGAATGGTGTTCCTGGAACCTTATTTTTCATACCAGAAACTTGTGAAAGAGGATCGTGAGTTGAGATCATATCAAATGCCCCAGCAAAAAATCCAACATAAGCCCAAAACAACACAATTCCAAAGCCAATCATACCAATTGAACTATCGAACAATTTACCATAAAGCCCTAAGGTTCTTTTGTAATAAATCGAAATGGAAAAAGTTGCTATCAGGGCAATCCACACCGGAATAAGTTGATAAAACATTCGTGATAAAATTTCTGCCCAGGTTAATGCTTCCATATCTTTATACCTTTAAGACACACTGATGCGGGGATTAAGATAAACATAACCTATATCCGAAATTAATTGCGTTAATAAAACAACGACAACAGAAACTGCTGATACGGCAAGTAAAAGTTCAACATCATTATTACCTGCGGCTTGAACCAATACCCAGCCGAACCCTTTGTAGTTAAAGAGGGTTTCTACGATCACAACCCCGTTTAAAAGCCAAGGAAATTGCAGCATGATCACTGTGAAAGGTGCAATTAACGCATTCCTTAAAGCATGCTTAAAAACAATATTGCCGAACGAGACGCCTTTTAAACGGGCTGTCCTGATGTATTGAGCCGTCATGACTTCGGCCATTGAGGCTCTGGTCATTCGTGCAATGTAGCCCATGCCATAGAGAGCAATTGTGAGAACAGGAAGAAAGAAATTTTCAAAATTAGCATCTTCCATTGCTTTGGTGGCGGTGCCTTTGAACCATTTTAATCCGAAAGCAGTTGATGAAAATACAGCTATAAAAATTACTCCAGATACATATTCTGGGGTGGCCGTCGTTGCTATAGAGAATGTGGATAATGTTCTATCAGTCCTGCTTCCTTCCCGCATTCCTGCCAGTATGCCTATGATTAATGCGCTGGGTATCATCAGTATCATAACCCAAAACATTAATTTTCCCGTTAAAGACAATCTAATTAGTACTAATTTTCCGATATCATCTTTGAAAACTGTGGAGTAACCCCAGTCACCTTGTAATACACCACAAAAAGTGGCTGCATCTTCGGCCTGCATACCTGGCTTTATACATTTGCCTCTTATGGTTCCATCTTTCCCTTCTATTACGTAGCCAGGAAGTACACCAAGCCACTGTCCATATTTAATTGGTAGGGGTTGCAAATAGCCTCTGTCTTCCAAAAAAGAAGTAACTTCTGCCTCAGACATTCTAAAATTGCCCTGTGTCTTAGCGAGCTTTTCTAAATTTGGAAAAAGATTTGTTAAGAAAAAAACAATAAACGTAAGGCAAACAGAAGTAATAAGCATTAAGCCTAATCGTCTTAAAATAAATTGCCCCATAAAATTTAACTCTATTTCTAAATAAAATGGGCCGCGCTAGTAAAAGAGCGCAGCCCATAAAGATTTGCGTTAAGCTTAAGCTTTGAAGCCCCATTTATAAACATGCGCGTGATAAGCGATGTGCATATCACAAACAGTATTTGAGGAATGACTTCTGTAGAGTGAACGCCAGTAAGGTTGAATTGTACAACCTTCCTCAGCAATCAGTGCCTGACATTTTCCAGCAACTGCTCGACGCTTATCGGCATCAGCAATTGCATTAGCTTCTGCAAGTAGAGCGTCAAATTCAGCATTACTCCAACCCATCTCATTCCAAGCTTCGCCAGACCGATAGGCTAAACCCCAAACTTGGGTCGCGAAGGGTCGGTGGTTCCAGTTTGTTGAGCTGAAAGGATATTTAGCCCAATCGTTCCAAAATGTTGATCCTGGAAGAATTGTTCTCTTAACCTTAATACCCGCATCCCGGAGTTGGGCTGCAACTGCATCAGTTGTGTTCTTTCTCCAGTCGTCGTCAATTGAGATTAGCTCATGCTCATAATCAGCCATTCCGGCTTCTGCCATAAGTGCTTTTGCCTTTGCAGGATCAAATGGAAGGCGACCAACGGATGCATCATGCTCTGGGTGCATTGGACCTGCATGATGGTTATCAGCGGCTTGACCTTTATTTGCGTACCCTAATTCAAGACAAATATTGTTATCAACGGCCATGGCTAACGCTTGTCTAACACGCTTATCGGCATAAACAGTATTTCCATCTGCGTCTGGCGATGTTTGATTTGGTCGGATCAAAATCGTTGAACCAGTTGCGATTTCTGAGTTTTCCCAGCCAATCCCTTCCATTATATCAACATACTCACCAACGTTTTCGTAAAAACAATCAACTTCATCAGCTTCAGCTGCAGCTAACCAAGCTGCAGGGTCTGTGCCGTAATCGATGTATTCGATACGATCTAAAGGACAAGTTCTTCCAGCAGAGTAACCCCACCAGTCAAAACCTTCATTTTTAACAGAAACAGACTTTACGCCCACTTCATGCGACTCCAATACAAATGGTCCTGTTCCAACAGAACCAGATGCCATTGTAGCAGGATCAAAACTGCTGTGCACAACTGCAGCCGGATAATCAGCCATGCCAGCGATAATTGTAATATCAGATGCAAGGCAATTTAACTGCACGGTGTGGCTATCAATCACTTTAATTGCATTTGCACCGGCTTTTTCAGTAGCTGGATCGATCAAAGACGCCATTCGTCCAGCCATTGAATTACCTTCAACCGCTTTGTCACACCACATTTCAATGTTACGAGCCACGTCATCAGCTGTGAAGTCATCCCCGTTATTCCATTTTACGCCTTTTCTGACATTCAGCGTATATTGAGATGCATCGTCGTTGGCGCTCCAGCTTTCCAGTAGGTTTGGAGTCAGGCTACCGTCATTGTTATATTCAACAAGATATTCCAAATAACCAGCCGTGCTGTGAGCGATTTGGGTCCAGTCATAGGTCCTTGGATCCTTAAGAGCCCTCACTTCCATTTGCATTCGCAATGTTCCGCCGTTCTTAATGTGGCCTCCAGCGTAAGCTGGTTGGACAGCACCTATTAGCCCATAGGCACCAGCCGCAGTTACGCCAAGAGTTGTAGCTCTTGCCATAAATTCACGGCGATTCATCTTGCCGTTTTCATATTCTGTTTTAAACATTTCCACTGCTGGGTGGAATTTACTTTCTTGCGTCATCTCATTCTCCCTGTGTGACACGCTTTAAAATAACTGATTGCGTCGAAAAGTTTTATTTTCTCAATACAAATTCATAGTCTAAACGAACATATGAGAGTGCTAAGGTCAACGGTAGCATCCGTCATTTCCCTATAAATTTGCGACATAGAATTAAAAAAACTGACTATAATTTTAAAAATAGTAATAAAAACAAGTTGTTATATTTTTTACTTTAAATATTTTTGCTACAAAGTTTTTTTAGTTAATTTAGTTTTATCCAACTTTTCATTTTGCTTCTGAACCAAGTTCTTTGTCTTTTGGCATATTTCCTAGTGGCAACTATAACTTCTTCTTTCAACTGCTCCATCGAAATATCATCATTTAAAAACGCCATTAGTTCTTTTGCACCAATCGCTTTTGAGCTTGGGTTTTTTTCATCCCAAGTTGAAAAATTTTTCGAGGCTTCTTCCAAAAGCCCGTTATCTAGCATTTGATCAAAACGGGAGCTTATTCGATTGTTTACAATGGAGGCATCACCATCGACTAAAATTTTTTTGCAGTTCTTCAACTCCAAAATTGGTTTTGGTGTTTCTCTATGCCAGGATGCCAGTCCTCGTCCTGTTGCTTTCATTACTTCCCATGCTCGTTGAATTCTCATTGGGTTGTTTTTATCAATTTTTTTGCTTGTTTCCGGGTCGATTTCTGCAATTAAATTTTCAAAACCCTCACTCTGAATTCTATTTTTTGCTTCTAATCTTATTTGAGCTGGAATATCTGGAATATCAATCAAGCCATTTGTTAATGAAGAAAAATACAGGCCTGTTCCACCAACAATTATGGGATTTGGATAAATAGAAAGTATTTTTTGAACATCCCTCAACCAGTGGCCAACAGAGTACTCAATTTGAGCTGCTATATGACCGTAAAGCATGTGAGTAGCCACAGCCTCATCTGAGATTGATGGTCGAGCAGTTAAAATTCTCCAATTTTTAAAGACTTGAATGGCATCTGCATTAACAATTACACAGTCCTTTTTTTCTGCAATTTGAAGAGCAAGTTGTGACTTACCAGATGCGGTTTGGCCAGAAATTAAAATTGGCGTTTCAGATGAGATTTGATTGATAAAATTATGATTGGTCATTGCAGCTTTTGTTTTGTTTATTTGATATTTATTTCTGTACGCGTGTCTCTAAAAAAAATAATTTAAATCAATTATTGTTAATTTAATCGAATTGCTTCATTTAATATCATAATATGAATACACGACAGGAACAATAATATGTCAGATAACGAGCCGTCGCAAATCTCTTTTAAAAGAATAATGCTAAAAATATCTGGAGAAGCTCTGATGGGAGAACAGGGCTACGGTATCAGTCCTCCAACAATCGAAAAAATAGCATTAGAAGTTAAATCAGTCCATGAAATGGGCGTGCAAATTTGTATGGTGATAGGTGGTGGTAATATCTTTCGAGGTTTGCAGGGGTCGGCTCAAGGTATGGAGCGAACAACAGCTGATTACATGGGAATGCTAGCAACCGTGATGAATGCTTTGGCGATGCAAAGTGCTCTTGAAGGGCAGGGCGTTTATACAAGAGTTATCTCGGCTATTCCGATGGATCAAATTTGTGAGCCATATATTAGGCGTCGTGCAGTTAGGCATCTAGAAAAGAACCGGGTCTGTATATTTACTGCTGGTACAGGAAATCCTTATTTTACAACAGATACAGCGGCGGCATTACGTGCAAGTGAAATGGCTTGCGACGCTGTGTTTATGGGAAAACAGGTTGACGGAATTTATGATAGTGATCCAAAAACCAATCCTAATGCAAAAAGGTTTAAAGAGATAAGTTATAATAGAGCCCTACAGAGCAATCTTAAGGTTATGGATGCCAGTGCAATCGCTCTAATGAGAGATAATAAAATGCCTCTTATTGTTTTTTCACTCGATGAGCCCGGTGGCTTTAAGGGAATTCTTAACGGTGAAGGAACGTATACAAAGGTAACAGAGTAGTTTATACGCTTTTTTGGGATCGATTGAGCAGGGAAATTTTAACCAAATGACTGACGATTTTTTTATTGATACGGATGATTTGCAACGACGTATGGATGGTGCCCTTGCGTCGATGAGGGGTGAGTTTGCTTCTTTAAGAACAGGGCGTGCTTCTTCCAGTATGCTCGACCCCATTTCTGTAGAGGTTTACGGACAGCGCACACCAATCAATCAATTGGGAACAATCAATGTTCCTGAGCCTCGAATGGTTACGATAAACGTATGGGATAAAATGAATATTCCTTTAGTTGATAAAGCACTACAAGAAAGCGGTTTAGGTATAAATCCACAAATAAATGGCACTATTATTATGCTGCCTATCCCCGAACTAAATGAGGAAAGAAGGCGTGAATTGTCACGTGTCGCTGGACAATATGCAGAAAACGCCAGAGTAGCTATACGAAATATTCGGCGCGATGGGATGGACCAGATCAAAAAAGCAAAATCAGATGGTATGTCAGAAGACGATCAAAAGCTTTGGGAAGAGGAAGTTCAAGAATTAACGAACAGTTCAATCAAAGCTGTTGATGAGGCGCTTGAGAGCAAACAAGCTGAAGTTATGCAGGTTTAATTTTGAATAATGTTTAGTACCAGAGAAATAAAAAATTTACAGCACGTTGCTATAATCATGGATGGTAATGGTCGATGGGCCGAAAATCAGGGACGATCTCGACTTTCTGGTCATCAGGCTGGTGCTAGGCGCATCCGGGAGATAGTAGAATGTTGTCCAGAATTCGGCATTCGATATCTAACAATATTCGCGTTTTCTACTGAAAATTGGAAACGAACACAGTTGGAAGTATCGGGGCTTATGAAGCTTTTTGAACGTTATATTTACAAAGAAACTGCCCCACTTATCAAGGCGGGTGTTCGTGTTAGATTTATTGGAGATAGAAATAGGCTTGAACCTAATTTAGTACGGCTAATGGATAATCTTGAGAACCTAACAAAACAAAATAACGTTATGCATCTGACAATTGCCATTAATTATGGTGGCCGTGATGAAGTGGCGCGGGCATCCAAGAGAATGGCTAGCGATGTTTTGTGTGGTCGCTTAAGTGTAGAAAAAATAAATGAGGAAACTTTACCTAAGTACTTGGATACTCGTTTTTTGCCTGATCCAGATTTAGTAATTAGAACTTCTGGAGAGGCTAGAATTTCAAATTTTCTATTGTGGCAATCTGCTTATTCTGAGTATGAATTTATTGATACATTATGGCCTGATTTTACAAAAAATATATTTGCTAGAGTTATAAGTGATTTTGGAGATCGAGATAGACGATTTGGCGGTGTTGCAAGATGACTATGCCTGGAAAAAACTGGGATGACTTGCCGTCGCGGTTAGCTTCAGCAAGTATTCTATTTTTAATTTCCGCTACATGCATTTATTTAGGTGGTCAATTTTTTAAGTTTTTTATAATTTTACTTGTTGGCATAATGCATTGGGAATTAGGAAAAATGCTTACGCCAACCTCTAAACAAGCATTTTGGTTTAGTGCTTATTTATCTTCGGCGGTAACATTTTACCTTATAAGTTCTGAAAGCAATTTGTGGTCTACTTTGTTTTTGGCTTTAAATTTTTATTTCCAAAGGCATTTTTTTCATCACAATAAAAATTTTGGAGCTTTTTATTCATTAGCTCTAATTATTTGTGGTCATACCTTCTATGATGTGAGGATTAACCTTGGTTTGTATCATGCAACTTGGTTAATAGGTATAGTAGTGCTTACCGACATAGCAGGCTATTTAATAGGTCGTTTAATTGGTGGGCCAAAAATATTACCTAGAATTAGTCCAAACAAAACGTGGTCTGGCGTATTAGGTGGCTGGTTAGCGGCTGGAATTTTTGCATGGCTTTTTGTTCACAACGTTGTGCCCCAGAATCTTTTTATAAGTTTCATTGTATTTAGTATCGTTTTATCTGTAGCAGCCCAGGTCGGTGATTTGATCCAAAGCCATTTGAAAAGAATAAGCAAGGTAAAAGATAGCTCTAATTTACTTCCTGGTCACGGCGGGTTTATGGATCGTTTTGATGGATTTATTGGAGCAACGGTCGTAACTGGTCTTCTCTTTGAGTGGGTAATTTAATGAGAAAAATTAGTATTTTGGGTGCAACAGGTTCAATTGGTCAAAATACATTAGACTTAATAGCAACGAGAAAGCATGAATTCAAAGTTATTGCCCTCACTGGTTCTGAAAATGTTTCATTACTCGCCAAACGAGCAATAGAGTTTAATGCTGAAATTGTAGCAATTGCAAATGAAGACAAGTTTCTTGAACTTAAAGAACTGCTCGGATCGTGTAATATAAAAGTTTGTGCTGGCAAATCTGGGTTATTGGAAGCAGCAAGTCAACAGGTGGATTGGGTAATGTCCTCAATTGTGGGTGCTGCCGGTTTATTACCTGGTTTAACAGCTCTGGAAGTAGGTGCAAATGTTGCTCTTGCAAATAAAGAAAGTATGGTTGCAGCAGGTCCTTTAATGAAGGCCACATCAAAAAAATCAGGTTCAAAGCTAATACCGGTTGACAGCGAGCATTCAGCAATCGCGCAAGTCTTGAGGGGTGAAAGCCGAGAAACTTTAAGCAAAATAATTATAACCGCATCTGGGGGTGCGTTTAGGACAAAACCTATTGAAGAACTAAAAAAAGTAACACCTGCTCAAGCATCTTATCACCCTAATTGGGATATGGGGCAAAGAATAACAATCGATAGCGCCTCTTTATTTAATAAAGCTTTAGAGGTTATTGAAGCTAAAGAATTTTTTGATTTAAATGCCTCTGAAATTGAGGTTCTTATTCACCCTCAATCTGTAGTGCATGCAATTGCCTGTTTCTGTGACTCAGGAATGAAGGCTCATTTGGGCCCGCCCGATATGAAGCACGCTATCGCATACGCGCTAAATGAAGAGCAGAGATTTGATCTTACTTTGGATGAAATTAATTTGGCCAATATAGGAGCCTTAGAATTTTATAAACCCGATTTAAAAAAATACCCTGCATTAAAATTGGGCTTTGATGTTATCCGTCAAGGTGGATTATCTGGGGCGGCATTCAACGCAGCAAAAGAAGTGGCACTCGACAGTTTTTTGGGGTTTCATCTAAAATTTACAGATATGGCAAACGTGGTCAGTGCGACAATGGATCAGTTATCAAAAGACAATCTTTTAAATAATTCAGTTGAAATTGACGCAGTTATGGAGATAGACAAATATGCAAGGATGCTTGCGCAGAAAAATGTAAAAAACTTTGAGGACTAAAATTGGAGATTTCTTCGGTTATTTATTTCTTTGATAGTTTTTTTACAACTGTAGTGGCTTTTATACTGTGCCTCTCAATTATTGTTTTTGTTCATGAGTTTGGACATTACTATATTGGAAAACTCAGCGGAATTCACGCAGAGGTGTTTTCTGTTGGGTTTGGACCAGTTTTGTTTTCAAAATGCGACAAACATGGAACAAAATGGCAAATAGCCGCTTTTCCTCTTGGCGGATTTGTTAAGTTTCTTGGAGAGGGTAAACTGTCTTCATCTAAACAATCAGAGTTAAATTCAAAAATTGACAGCGACTATAAAAGACAAACAATGCAGGGTTCACCTTTATGGGCTCGTTTTATAACTGTTGCCGCCGGACCTGTTTTTAATTTTATTTTTTCCGGAATAATTTTTTTCTTCATCTTTTTGAACCAGGGAACAACTCAGCTACCGGTCACAGTGGCAAATTTGTTTGAACTTCCTCACAACTTTGCTTTGCGTGAAGGCGATGTAGTTTTATCAATTAATGGAGTTAATATTAGTGAAGAATTCGAAAATTTTAGCCCAAGCCAAAAAAGTGTATTATCGAATAGCCCGGCCGTTTACGTTATTGAAAGAGCTGGTGATGTTCTGAAATTGAGTGGAATAAATCAGAACCCCCCAAGAATATTTCAGGTTTTACCTAAATCAGCTGCAATTTCAGCTGGCTTAGAAGCGGGGGATGTGATTTTATCCATCAATTCTGAACAAGTTGATAATTTTAGTCAAATAAAGGCCTTTGTGGAGGGCTCTGAAGGAAAAGTTTTAAATGTAGAATATTGGCGAAATGGCGCTGTTCAGTATGCTAAGCTAACGCCTTTGATTGTTGATGTTCCTGATCCTGAAGGTGGCTTTGAACGTATTTTTCGTATAGGTATTGTTGGCGGTTTGTTTCCTTTTGAGCCCGTTACGAAACGGCAATCTTTCGGAGAGGCAATATTTAATTCAGTTAATAGTATATATAGTATAATGGCAGGATCAATTAACGGCCTATATCACATCCTTTTTGGGAATATTAGTAGCTGCAATCTATCCGGTCCCTTGGGTATTGCGGAAACGTCTGGGCAAATGGCGAAGCAGGGTGGGCTTGATTACTTATGGTTTATAGCAGTTTTATCGACTGCCATCGGCATGATTAATTTATTTCCAATACCTGTCCTAGATGGAGGGCACCTTGTGTTTTTTACTTGTGAAGCTGTTCTTGGCAAACAACTTAATCCCAAAATTATAAATGGGTTTATGACTTTTGGATTTTTAATTTTAATAATCTTAATGTCATTTGCTTTGTTTAACGACTTTTTCTGCCCCTAAAGGTTTAGAGAAGAGATTTTTGACAAGACAAAAATTACGATATACTGCTTGAACAAATATATAAAAGCGAGCTGACTTGATGACAAAAAAAATAGTGATCTTTTTAATAAGCTTTGCTTTCCTTCATTTCGTAGTAGGAGCAAGTAATCTTGATGCGGAGACCTTTCAGATAAAAAATATTTCTGTTGAAGGTAATAATAGAATATCTGCCAATGCTATCGTAAATTATTCAAGTTTAAATTTGAATAGTAGCATATCCTCAGAAGATTTAAGCAGTGCTTACAACAATATTCTAAATACAGATCTTTTTAGGATGGTAAATCTTGAGCGAAGAGGAGATCGACTGAAGATCATTGTAGATGAGTACCCAACGGTAAACGAAATATCTTTTGAGGGAAATAGTAAAATCACCGATAAAAGGCTTGAGAAAGTTTTGAAGATCAAGCCTAGGTATGTTTTTGCTCCATCGATTTTGGAAAATGATGTTGAGTCAATTTTGGAACTTTACAAAAATTTTGGTAGAATTTCAGCTCAAGTTAGACCTAAGATAATAAATCTTTCTGATAACAGAGTAAACGTAATTTTTGAGATTTATGAAGGTGATATATCAGAAATAGAACGAATAAGTTTTGTTGGGAATAGATCTTTCAGTGATCATAGACTAAGACGTGTGCTGGACAGTAAACAAGCCGGCTTTCTAAGAAGAATTATTTCGCGAGACACGCTCATAAGCGAACGAATTGCTTTTGATAAAAAACTACTTACGGATTTTTACAAGTCGCGAGGATTTTATGATTTTGAAATTTATAACGTTAGTGCCGAGTTATCGGAGGAAAACGACGGTTTCTTTGTTTCGTATAATATCAAAGAAGGACCTAAGTTTAAACTGGGCGATATTAAATTAACTTCCAAAGTAAGTGAAATTTCAGCTGAAGATTTCATGTCAGATTTGAATATTAAGAAGGGTCAAATCTATTCTTCGGATACAATCACAAGAGGTGTTTCAAAGCTGGAAAGATCGCTCCGATTAAAAGGTTTTAACTTTGTACGAATTCAAACTGAAGTCAGCAAAGATATGCCCAATCTGCTTATAGACTTAGAACTTGTGTTAGTTAGAAGCGAGCGAGTTTTCGTGGAGCGTATCGATATTACAGGGAATACAGCAACTCTTGATAGAGTTTTGCGTAGACAATTTCGTATCGCCGAAGGGGATCCTTTTAACCCCAGTGAGCTAAGAGATGCTGAGGAGCGGATCCGGGCTTTGGGACTTTTTTCTGACGTTAGTTTGAAAGTTCGTCCAGGAAAGTCGAAATCTATGGTGGTAATAGATGTCAGTGTTGGTGAAATACCGACCGGTAGTCTTTCATTTGGAGCTGGTTATTCTAGTGCTAGGGGTCTTGGTGGTATAATTGAATATTCAGAAAGGAATTTTTTGGGTAGAGGGCAAAGTCTTTCCTTTGCTGTTAAAACGGGTAAGGATGATCAGCTTTATGAGTTTTCGTTTTTCGAACCTATGTTTTTACGAAATGAACTTGGATTTGGTTTTGATGTTTCTTTACAAGATACAAATAAATTAAATTCAGATTACGATACAAGTTCGATACAATTTCAGCCTTTTCTGATTTTCCCAATAGGTGATAGATCTAAGCTTAGATTTGAATACTCCTTGATTGAAACAGATCTTGCTAATCCTGGGACTGTCGGATCAATAATCAATAGTGAAGTTGGCAAAGGTAAAGTAACCTCATCTGGTCTTGGATATCTATATACCAATGATACTCGCCTTTATAAAATAGGTCCAAAAAATGGATCCCTTCTTCAAATAGGACAACAATTTTTAGGTTTGGGGGCAGATAATCGAGGTATTAAATCCACTTTAAAAGCGGTAGTGCAAAGAGAAACATTGAAAGAAGAGGTAAAATTGACGGCTGTAATTGAAGCTGGAAATTTGTCTTTAGATAAAGGTAGTAGCAGGGTTGTGGACAGATTTTTTCTTGGGCCCCAAAAGATGCGAGGTTTTAAACCTGGAGGGATTGGACCACGAGAATGCTCCAGTGATCAATGCAATACTGCAATTAATGATGCGCTAGGAGGAGAAAGCTTCGCCGTTGTTAGATTTGAGGCTGAATTTCCGTTAGGTCTTCCTGAAGAATATGGACTTAGTGGTGGAATTTTTTACGATATTGGAAACCTTTGGTCATTGTCAGAAACGAACGCTAATGTAATTTACGAGGAAGGATCCTGGAGGCAAGCGATTGGAGCATCTATATTTTGGAAAACTCCTATAGGTCCTTTAAGGTTTAATTTCACAGATGCAATTAGTAAAGAAGTCTACGATTTAGATGAATCATTTGACCTTACAATTTCAACTCGCTTTTGATGAAACATTTTAAAATAGTATTTTTGTTTTTTCTTTTGAATTTTTCTTTTCCGACTTTTGGTGTCTGTTCTTCTGTTATATTTACTGTAGATATTACTGATTTGCTTAAATTGACGGTTCCAGGAAAAAAATTGATTTTGGAGAATAATAAATCTCGCAAACTTCTACAGACAGAAAACGACGCGTTAGAAAATAAACTTTTGACTGAGGAAAAAGAACTTAGTGAGTTAAGAAATACTCTGAGCACTGATGAATTTAGGGCAAAAGCTATTCAATTCGATAATAGGGTAACAGGTATACGTAAGAAACAGGCAAAAAAAGAAGAAGATTTAAATAATCAAATAAGAAAAGAGGAAGCAAATTTTTTAAAAGCTATTTATCCTTTGCTTTATGAAATACTTTCTGAACGTGGTGGAGTAATTCTACTTGATCAAAGGAATGTTATATTATGGGATAGCTCAGTTGATATAACATCTGAGGCAATAGATGTGATAAATCGGGTATTAGGAGCTGGAATTAAACTTGATGAAAAGTAGCTGAATAAATTATATTGCTTTAGCTCACTTTTTTTGTGTTTGTTAATCTATGAGCATAACATTTGATGAATTTAAAAGAAAACAGGAGTTTCTGTGACAAACAGCATAAAATCAGCTGACATCCAATTAATCAAAAGAATTATTCCGCATCGCTATCCTTTTTTACTTGTAGATAAAGTTATTGAAATTGATGGTCTTAAGTCAGCTAAAGGAATAAAAAATATTACTTTCAATGAACCCCAATTTCAGGGTCATTTCCCTTCTTTGGCTATTATGCCAGGTATTATGATAGTTGAGGCACTTGCTCAAACTGCAGCAGTTATGGTTGGAGTTTCTTTAGACTTGGCTGATAAAAGCTTATTGATTTATTTTATGGGCATAGACAAATGTAAGTTCCGCCGAAAAGTAGTTCCAGGTGATACTCTTGAGCTAAACATAAATACTTTAAGAGGAAAGGCTGGAGCAAAGGTTTGGAAATTTTCTGGTTCTGCGATTGTTTCAGGAGAAATTGCCGCTGAGGTTGAGTTTACCGCTATGATGGAATTACCTTTAGAAGATTGACTAATGCAAAACAAATTTATACACCCATCAGCCGTAATTGAACCTGGTGCAAATATAGCCAAAGATGTGCGAATTGGTCCTTTTAGTTATATAGGTTCTGAAGTGACATTGGAGTCTGGGGTTCAGATAAAAAGTCATGCTGTTGTTACCGGTAAGACGAAAATTGGTCAGGAAACAGTCATTTACCCTTTTGCTGTAGTAGGTGAAATTCCACAAGATTTAAAATTTAATGGTGAGAAGACATGTTTATCCATCGGTAAAAGAAATCAAATTAGAGAACACGTAACTATAAATACAGGAACAGCTGGTGGTGGTGGGTTAACCAGTATTGGCAATGACTGTCTCTTTATGACAGGAAGTCATATTGCTCACGATGCAAAAGTTGGAAATAGGGTAATAATTGCAAATTGTGGAGCCATTGCTGGCCATTGCATATTAGATGATGATGTAATTATTGGAGGATTATCGGGAGTACATCAATTTGTTCGAATTGGTTGTGGCGCAATAATTGGTGCTGTCACCATGGTGACTAATGATGTTATACCTTTTGGTTTAGTTCAGAGCCCCAGAGGCACTTTGAGTGGCTTAAATCTTGTTGGATTGAAAAGAAAAGGAGTGAACAGAAGTGATATAACTTCACTGCGTGCAGCCTTTCAAACTCTAGCGCAAGGTGACGGTACATTTGAAGATAGAGCTAAAAAACTGAAAGAAGAAACTAATAGTAAATATGTCGAGCAAATAACAAATTTTATTTTAAGTGATAGCGATCGTTCATTTTTAGTTCCAGGCGATCTCTAATATGGATAATGGAGCGGACTTGGCCATAATTAGTGGTTCTGGCAAACTTCCGGAATTAATAAGCAGTTTTTATTCCAAATCCATAAGGATAGCTTTCTCCGAATCAGAAACTATCCAAGCCAGTCGATTTGTAACATGTGAATTTGAAAAATTAGGGTTTCTTTTCGACACATTAAAAAAAAGGGGAATTAAACGGGTAGTTATGGCCGGTGCGATCAGCCGTCCAAAATTTGATAAAACAAAGTTGGATAAATATACATTTTCTATAATGCCACAATTAAGTGAAAAATTAGTTAAAGGAGATAACGAACTGCTTTCTTTCATAGCAGATGAATTTGAAAAAAAAGGATATCAAATTGTTGGCGCTTCCCAAATCATACCTAACATAACTCTTGATGAAGGCTTTATTTGTGGTTCTTCTTATGACACGCTTTCAAGAGATATTAAAAAGGCTGATAACATACTAAAAATACTATCATCTGAAGATATTGGGCAGGGTGTTGTTATTGAAAATGGCTTGGTACTTGGAATAGAGACTTTGCAAGGCACAAATGAACTTTTGAAATTTGTGGCAAGAACACCATCACATCTCAGGGCTTCTAGTTTAGGTGGTATTTTTGTTAAGCGTCCTAAATCTGATCAAGATTTGCGTTTTGATATGCCTGTTATCGGAAGTGAAACGATAAGTTTAGCTTGCCAAGCTGGTCTTCGGGGTTTGGTTATTTCTCCAAGTTCAGTCATAATTTTAGAACGTAGTCAATGCATTGAGATTGCGGAAGCTAATGATTTTTTTATATTAGCTAGGGAATCCGTAAGTTGAAAATATTCATAATAGCTGGAGAAGACTCAGGTGATAAACTTGGATCGGCAATTATAGATGGGCTTAATAATATATTAGATACCCCCCCAATTTATGTAGGTATTGGTGGCAATGGTATGAAAAGTCGCGGGTTGAAATCGATTTTTCCAATGAGTGATTTATCAGTAATGGGTTTTATAGAGATTTTGTTACAATATAAAAACCTGAAAGAAAGAATAAGCCAAACGATTATATCAGTATTAGATGAAAAACCTGATATTTTGTTGACAATTGATGCTCCGGAATTTTGCTTTCGAGTAGCAAAAAAAATAAAATCACTTAATAGCAATATTCCAATTGTGCATTATGTAGCTCCTTCTGTCTGGGCTTGGCGCTCTAAGCGAGCAAAAAATATTACAAAATTTATTGATCATTTAATGGCGTTATTTCCTTTTGAGCCAAATTATTTTCATGATGTTGGACTAAGTTGTGAATTTGTTGGACATCCAATTATATCAGAAAATCATGTCGAAGATAAAATTATTACTGAATTTAAAAAAGAATATTGTCTGAAAGACCAGCCTATAATTTTATGCCTGCCTGGTTCTAGAAAATCAGAAATTAACCGGCTAATGCCTGTTTTTGGTGAAACTTTAAAAAAGTTTTCGCGTGCTCTTCCGAATGCAAAATTTATTTTAGTTTCCACACCAGATGTTTATGAACACTCAAAGCAATATCTCGAATTTATGCCACAAGATATTATTTTTCTTTCTCCTGAGAAAATTGGAATGGATAAATATTTGGAATTTAAAAAAGCAAGTTTTAAACTTTCCAATTTAGCTTTAGCGGCATCAGGTACTGTTTCTTTAGAGCTTGCTGCTAATAACGTCCCAATGGTCATTGGTTACGATATGTCGCCTTTTTCCAAAGTAATTATTGGTCTAATGTTGCGGACAGATACTGTAACACTAGTTAACTTAATTTGTGGAAATAGAAATATACCTGAGTGTATTGGCTCAAATTTTAATCAAGAAAACCTTTTTTTAGAGATGGTTCGAGTTTACTCAAATAATAGATGTCAAATTACAGATTTTTCTACTACTATGAGTCTACTTGGTAAAACTGAGACGCCGCCCAATGTAAGGGCAGCTAATTCTTTAATTAAATATTATAGTTCGTTTAAAAAGGCTTGAGTGTTTCAAATGCTGCCGTAAAGCCATCCAAAGATAAAGTTAAATTTATTGCAGACTCTGGATTTGCTACATGAGTGATGGAAATTTCAGAATTAGTACCTCTTTTCATTGCCTCAATATCTTCTTCAAGTAACCCCATACGCACTAAACAGCCATTTTTATTACAAAATGAATATGGAAACTCTTTAACTACTTCTTTAGAGAAGGCAAAACGAAATTTATTTGTCAAAAGGGTTTCTAGCGGGACCATGACATTTGCAGCGGCAATTGCGATTTCACCAGCGGGCAGTTTGAAAAGTGATATTTCTGCGATCGGAGTATTTTCATTCAAAAAAAGAAGTTGTTGGATCTCGCATCTGTCTGGTTTTCCATTAGTCTCAGTAATACATCTTATTGTCCAGTCGCCCTTATTCCCAGCCAAGTATAAGTCACCAGGTTGTCTTATATTTTCTAATGGTTTTCCTAAAGATAGCCCGGATGCCTCTTGTGAGGATACGGTAGCAATACTCGCAAACAAAAAAACATTAAAAATAACAAATAATCTCTTTATTTTAGCTATGGTCAACGGCAAAGCGTACATCCTTTTTGTTTAAGAATACAAAAACTTAATTCTTAGTGTGATAAACTTTAAATTTTATAACTTCAATTGCGTGCTTTCTTTTCAAACCTTGGGAGCATAGCGGAAAAATCCTTTCCAGAACCACCTTCTTCCTCAACAAAAGTTTTATAAAGTTTCATAGCTAGATTTCCCATTGGTGTATCAGCATCTACTGCCTCTGCTGCGATTTGTGATAGTGTCAAATCTTTCAACATTAAATCAGAAGAAAAACCGGGTATATAATTATTATCAGAAGGGGAGTTCGGGCCAATACCAGGGGCAGGACAATAAGCATTCATTGACCAGCTGTATCCTGAAGATGTTGAGACAACATCAAACATGGATTGTCTTTCCAAACCTAGTTTGTCAGCTAAAGAGAAGGCTTCACAGGTCGCAATCATCGTAGCTCCTAATATCATATTGTTGCAAATCTTTGCAGCTTGTCCATTTCCAGAATTTCCACAATGAACAGCTTTTTGACCCATAATATCAAATAGTTTTTTAGCTCTATTAAATCCTTCTATTGGACCTCCTACCATAAAGGTAAGCGTGCCCGCTTCAGCACCTCCTATTCCTCCAGAAACTGGAGCATCCAGTGGAATAATTCCATAGCCTTCGGAAATTTCAGCTAAGCTTTTGGCTGACTCAACGTCGATTGTGGAACAATCTAGAAAAATTGACCCATGTTTCATATGCTGAATAATTTTAGTGGCAACTGATTTTAGTATTTCCCCGTTGGGTAGCATCGTAATGACTACATCTGAATTTGAAACGCATTCTTTTGAAGTTGATACTATTTTAATTAAATCGGCTTTAACGTCTTGAGTGTCGAAACCAACGACTTCAAATCCTGCTTTTGCCAAATTGTGAGCCATTGGAGCACCCATATTGCCTAAGCCAATAAATCCAATTCTCATATCAAAACTCTCCTGATTTGTAAAAAGTTATACTGGTTTTAGAAATTCATCTATTATTTCGCTAGGTACTGAACTTATTTCAAATTTCCATTTTGGATTTCTATCTTTATCAATTATTGCTGCTCTAATACCTTCTTGAAAATTTCCATACTTTTGAGCCCTCGAGGTATATCGATATTCTAAATCTAAAGCTTTTTCTATTTTTGACTGGGGTGAAAGGCGTGAAAGCATTTCAATAGTGTAAGACATTGCCAATGGGCAATTTTTTTTAATTCTACTTAACGCGCTAGTTGCAAATTGATTTTCTGATCTAGAAAGAAAATCTACAATTTTTACAAGGTTTTTTGAGGCAAAGGCAGTTTTGAAAAATTGTCTGTGTTCAGCAAATTGGCTGAAACCAGTATTTAATGGCTCTTTGTCTAATATTGAGCAGTCCCCAAATTTTTCTAGCTTTTTGATTAAATCAGGCCATTCATCCTTAGGAAAGTAAATATCTGCAAATCCAGCAAAGATGGCATCTGATGCGCTCATCTGTGTTCCAGTTAATCCTAAAAAGTAACCAACATTGTCCGGAGCTTTTGCTAATAAAAGAGATCCCCCAACATCTGGAACTAATCCGATACTGCACTCAGGCATGGCAATCTTACTCGTCTCACATACTATCCGGTGAGACCCATGACATGAAATCCCAACTCCTCCACCCATTGTGTAGCCCTGCATGAAAGAAATGTACGGTTTGGGATAATTTGATATTAAAGCATTTAAACGGTATTCATCAGCCCAAAATTTTTTCCCATAGCTGTAATTTTTACTTAGTCCTGCTTCATATAAATCTGAAATATCCCCACCTGAACAAAACGCTTTTTCTCCTAAAGCATCTATAACTACTAGTTCCACAGTTGGATCATTCTTCCAATCAAGTAAAGATCTTTCAATTGCTAGACACATATCATATGTCATAGCATTTAAGGCTTCAGGTCTTTGTAGCGTTATTCGTCCGGCTTTTCCCTGTATTCTCAGATTTATATCCGACATTATTTAATTAGCATTTGGCGCGATATAATCAGTCGCATAATTTCGTTAGTTCCTTCGAGAATTTGATGAACTCGCAAATCTCTTACTATTTTCTCTATGCCGTAATCTGTTAAATAACCGTAACCTCCATGAAGTTGAAGTGCTTCATTAGCAACCTCAAATGATACGTCCGTTACGTATAGCTTAGCCATTGCGCAAAATTTTGAAGCATCATTTGCTTGGGTGTCAAGCTTCCATGCAGCCTGGCGCAAGAATGTTCTTGCTGTTTGGAGTTTTACCTCCATGTCAGCTAACTTAAATTGAAGAGCTTGAAACTGATTTAAATTTTTCCCAAAGGCTTTTCGTTCACTCATGTAACTCAAAGAAGAATCTAAGGCATACTGAGCACCTCCAAGTGCACTAGCTGCTATATTAAGTCGCCCGCCGTCCAGTCCCGCCATGGCGTAAGTAAATCCGCATCCCTCATCACCAATTAAATTATCGCTTGGTACGCGACAGTCGTCAAATTGAACTTGTGCCGTTGGTTGTGCTCTCCAGCCCATTTTGTCTTCGAGTTTTCCAAAACTAAGTCCATCACTAGGGTCTTCAATTATGATAGCTGAAATACCCTTTGGGCCATCCTCACCAGTTCTAGTCATAGTTAAATAGGCATTTGAGTAGGCCCCACCTGAAATAAATGATTTTGTACCATTTAAAATAAAACCTTCATTTGTTCGTTTGGCCGTGGTTTTGAGAGCTGAGGCATCAGATCCAGACCAGGGTTCAGTTAAACAATAACTGAATATTTTTTTCATACTGCAGAGGTCTGGTAAAAAAGATTTTTTATTTTGATCAGAGCCAAATTTATCAATCATCCCGCCAACCATATTATGAATTGATAAAAAAGAGCCAACAGAAGGGCAGGCCATAGCCAATGCTTCAAAGATAAGCGTTGCATCTAATCTGCTTAAGCCTGAACCTCCATATTCTTCTGATACATAAATACCTCCAAACCCAAGTTCGGAGATTTTACCCCACAATTCTTTAGGAATTGTTCCTTGATTTTCCCAATGGTTAGCGAAAGGGGCAATATTTTCTTGGCCAAAAGAGTAGGCAACATCAAAAATGGCTTCTTGTTCTTCTGAAAGTGCAAATTCCATTTAGGATCCTAATGTTATAAAAGTTAATCCATTGGTTTAAAATTAAACTCACCGCCTTCTTTGATACCAGATGGCCATCTAGAAGTTACTGTTTTCGTTCGTGTATAAAAACGGAATGCATCGGGCCCGTGTTGATTTAAATCTCCAAATACAGATTTTTTCCACCCTCCAAATGTGTGGTAAGCCAGTGGAACAGGTATTGGGACGTTTATGCCTACCATTCCGATATTAATTCTTGCCGCAAAACCCCGAGCCGTGTCACCATCCCGTGTAAATATTGCTGTGCCATTGCCATACTCGTGGTCCATAGCAAGTTTAATGGCTTCTTCATAACTTCCAGCTCTTACTGTTGACAAAACAGGGCCAAAAATTTCCTTTTTATAGATATCCATATCTGGCGTGACATTATCAAACAAATGTGGACCTACAAAGAAACCATTTTCATATCCTTGAAGGGAGAAGTCACGACCATCCACAACTAACTTTGCGCCTTGTTTAACGCCACTCTCTACCAAGCCTAATATGTTTTGCTTCGCCGCCGACGTCACAACTGGGCCATAGTCTATTTCGTCACCGGCTGTGTACGGGCCTACTTGAAGCCGTTCAATTCTTGGTACGAGCTTTTCGACTAAGCGGTCTGCTGTTTCGTCACCCACGGGAACTGCCACAGAAATAGCCATACATCGCTCACCAGCAGCACCATAGCCAGCGCCCACCAATGCATCTGCTGCCAAATCCATATCTGCGTCGGGCATTACTATCATATGGTTTTTAGCTCCACCAAAACACTGAACGCGTTTGCCATTAGCGCAACCTTTTCCATAAATATACTCAGCGATAGGAGTAGACCCAACAAACCCAATCGATTGAATGACTGGGTTATCAAGCATGGCGTCAACAGCAACTTTATCTCCGTTAACAACTTGTAAAACACCCTTTGGTAGACCTGCCTCTTCCATTAATTCAGCTAGCATCACAGGAACTGATGGATCTCTCTCTGATGGTTTCAAGATGAAAGCGTTCCCACAAACAATAGCGGGAGCAAACATCCACATGGGTATCATAGCTGGAAAATTAAAAGGCGTAATACCACCACATACGCCAAGTGCTTGCCTCATAGAATACATATCTATTCCGGGACCAGCACTATCAGTAAATTCACCTTTAAGCATTTGAGGAGCGCCAATACAGTATTCGACGACCTCTAAACCTCTTTGGACATCACCCTTAGCATCAGGAAATGTTTTTCCGTGTTCTTTACTAAGAGCTTCCGCAAGTTGATCCATATCTCTATTTAACAAGTCAACAAACTTCATCATTACTCGGGCACGGCGTTGTGGGTTAACCGCTGCCCAATCTGGCTGAACTGATTGTGCGACCTGCACGGCCATTTGCATTTCTTCTTCTGATGCCAAAGGAACCTTTGCTTGAACTTCACCTGTTGCTGGATTGTATACGTTTGCAAATCTGCCTGATGAACCTTTTAAATATTCACCGTTGATATAATGAGATAGCTCTTTCATTTTTTTCTCCTCGCTTAGAAAAAGATATTAGCGCTATGGTAAAGATAGAACCAGAGGAAATATTTATTCGTAATATTGTTAATTTAAAAAAATTTTAATTTTGGCTTTC
>NZGN01000003.1:0-12633 GCA_002691045.1 Marinovum sp. | reverse complement strand
TAATTAACCAAGCTCTAATCGGAGTAAGAGATATAATTAAGAACAATACACCTGCAACTAAGACTGCGCCCAAAGCTTCTTGTGGCGTATAACCCATACAAGTGGCTCTTTCTAATAGATAAAACAGTCCGACTGTAATAAGCACGGCAAACAGCAAATTGAGCCAATTAGGCATTATAAACTTACTAGAGATTAATATTAATTAGGGCCACCATCACTGGCTCTAGCGGCAGTCATTTGTAAATCAGTTCCCCGGGGACGCTCTACATAAAGTGGTTCGCCATCGCGAGTAACTACCATAGGGGGAGGAATCGCATCAACTTGAGAAGATATCCTTACTCTACGATGTGACTTACGCCACTGAGAATACAGAAGGAAAACTAGTACCGATACTAAAATTAAGTTTAATGCCAAAGTAGTTCTGTTTATCTTTAACACCATCTTATATATTCCTAGACAAAAAGACTAATAATGTTTGTCTAAGAACCATAAACCTGTTAAAATCAAATTAATTACCTACATTAATCTAGTAGATATATTTCAGTTCCACTTCGATGAAGGCATGTACATTTAGAGATATATAAAGCAGCACATAATCCAAAGACATAACTACTAAGAATAAATATTACGAAGACTTCGATAAGCATAATTGTATAATATCGTGAAAAAAGAATCATCAAATACAACTCATTTGAAAACTTTCTCCATAAATGGATAATGACAACTTTATCATTAGTTTTATCTGGTGGTGGAGTTCGTGCTTTGGCCCATGTAGGAGCAATAGCTCGCCTTACTGAGGAAGGAAAACTAAAAACTGTAACACATTATGCGGGTTCTTCAGCCGGAGCAATTGTGGCTGCGTTAGTCGCAGCTGGTTATACACCAAAAGAACTGTTTAGGTTTATGCTACAGCTAGACTTTAGAAGCTTTGCAAAGGACAACTTAGTAAAAGAAGGAATAAACTTTGCGCGTCATTATGGTTTACATGATAACAGTAAACTAGAACAAGTAATAGAAGAAGGACTTTCTACAAAGATGGGTAGCAAAATAACATTCAATCAATTGAAAATCCAGACCGGAAATACGCTTGTTGTAACAGCGACAAATCTTACGACCAGCAAAACCGATATATTTTCTCCTGCAACGACACCTAATATGACTGTAAGCAAGGCGATAAGATTATCAGCAGATATTCCTTTATTTTATACATCTTGTGGATATGAAGGGTGTACCTACACAGATGGAGGATTGTTAAATAACTTACCAACGAAATATGTACCACCACCATCTCTATCAATAAATCTTATATCGAGTGGCACATTACCGCGAAAAGTGACTGATATTTCGTCATACTTGTATGCATTATTGGAAACTGTAAGTGACGAGATAGATAATTTACGTCCCCGTCTGGGTAAGATAATAGATATAGATACTGGTAGTGTGGCAGCGACAGACTTTAATCTAACGTTACTAGAAAAAATAGCTTTGGTTAAAAAAGGATTTTACATCCAATCGGATATATTAAATAAAATAGCTCCATCTCCTCCAGATTACTGGTTTCAATTTGTAAGCGAGGTTGAAGATAATTCAAGATGCTCTATAATGTGATAGTATCAGGGGCATTTGAATAAGCCATTCTAGGTTGGCGTTGCTGTCTAATCCTACTCGCTCGATGAAGATATGTCCATCCGGGCGATTTGGAAAGATTAACGACACATCCAATGCATCCACAAGCCAATGCTAACATAGCAACAAATATTAATATAACAGGAACTGGTTTGTCTTTTTCATCTTTATGACCACTGTTTGTTAAAAGGGCAAAGATTAATATAACTGCGCTTCCAAGTATCATCAATGTAAGAATTGATTGAATACAACAGTGAACGTTTTCACATTTCTTATCTTCCTCATCTAATTCGCGACTTTGTTGAAATGATACAGGCAAGTGTGACCTATCTTCAAAAGCTGCTTGACCTCTCTCTACTTTTATTCTACTTGATGGTTCTTCAATAGGGACTCCAATAACAATTTCAGACATATTTGATTATAAAAAAACATATTGTGATGTTACCGTCAATTTTTAAATTAAACAGATTGTACATTTTCGTTTTGATTAGATGATTCATTACGGTCATTACATAAAATACCAAGAAATAATACCACAGCACCAATTGCAATAAGCACTATCATACCAATCACCACCAATTGAATTATAAAGTGAATAAAGCTTAAATACCAAACGTACGTCCTCTGTAACTTTTCAATCGCACATTCGCTAAGAATCATTGGTCCACCCCATATCGCAAGTGCAACTTGTTGACATAAAGCCAAAACTAAGTAAATAATCATTTTTGTATTTGAAGCGCTTTCTTCTTGATTTTTTGAGGTTCTGATAATAGACGAGAACAGCGAGAGGGCTTGTAAAATGGTTACCACAATAAGCCATACCCACAAGTCATCATTAGGGCAATTATCAAGAATGTAATCCCTACTATTGTGGTTAAGTGCAATACCACTGTAAACCACCAGAACTATAGAACCGATAAAAGTCCCTATGCCAATCAATGACAATAAACACACTGCGCAACTACTTTTTGCTTCACTCATTTCGATGCCTACATAAATGTAGGGATAGAACTATTCAATTTTATACAAAAGTATTTACTAATTTACCACCAACAAAAGTAAGAGCCATAATAGCCAGAGTTATTCCGATGTAGAGTGAAATGTCTTTGACTGTTTGACTAGTAGAGTGTTTATTAAGTCTGGCAACATACAAACCAGTTGATGCAACAAGAATAATACCAATAATAGCATTTACGATGACAGCAGTTTTAAGTTTTAAAGTAAGAAATGGAAGCAAAAACAAGAAGGGGAAAACAAACTCGACAGCGGCTGTTACGCCCGCAGATACTAAAGGATGACCAGATTTCTCGGTTGCAGTATCAGACATATAAATTGAAAATGCATCAGCTAAAGAATTACTAATGCTAAGTCCAATTATAGAAGCAACAATAGCACGAAGTTTACCAGCAGATGACCAAACGCCAAGACTAATACCTAAGACGGTCATAGCACTGCTAACCACACCGAAACTAATACCCTGTCGGAAAGCTTTCGTTTTAAATAAATCATGAGTGCTTTGAGATTTATTGTGTTTATCAGGATTGTCGACAACGAAAGGATGCATAATATACATTAACTAGAGAAAAAGCTTACATTTGAGGATTGACACTTACTGAGACAGCTCCGGCTGGCAATTTACCTTCTACCGCAGTTGTTATATTTTCAATCAAACTACCTAGGGAAGAGAGAGCTTCAGAGCTAATCTTAGGTTCTGGTACAGCTTCTCCTAGAGATTGCGCCAAAAGTGTATCATGAACCCGTGCAGCTTTACGCACACCTTCGTGAACCACTTCATTTCGATGACCATCCCGAACACGAATATCAAAACATAAATCTAACTCTGGTGGACCTGTAGTGCGTCTAGGCTTTATAGCTCGAGGAAAAGGAGTAGAGTGGCCATCGTCTAACAGTCCTCCCGGCATTTTATTATGATAGGGACATAAACTATCAAATGACTCTCTGGTAGGTTGATTTTTAACAACAAAAACAGAAAGAATGATAAATATAAATATCGTGGCGCCAAGAATGAGGCCTAAACATTGAAACATAAAAGTGTTCTTTACCATGATTATTATAGGTAAAGAACAAAAATGATAACTAATTCAGATACTTTGAATTGCAACCGTGTGGACCCACTGTCATAAAGTCATCCTCCCAAGTGCTGCTGCCTTTATTAGTAAATGTTTCAGTAGTAGATGTAGATGAAGAAGTAGGCACTAGATATCCACCACAGTCTTTGCATCCTATTTCAGCACTTTGAGAAATAGGGATGCCTTGTGTACCAACTGTTGGGGTGTAAATTGGTCCAGAGCAAACAGCAGGTGCCCAACTTTTATTTTTGGATGGAAATTGCTGCTCTGTGCAAGTAACATTAACATTGCCCAAATTATTAGTGCCAGTAGATGGAAAATACGAGCCTGAACAAGAAGGACCAGTGTTACCAAATTGACACATATAAGCGGGCTGGTCTCCCTCAACCCTAGTCTCAACCACACCAACAGCTGGGGCTAAACTACTTGCATCACCTAGAAGATTGAAAGCAGGGGCTACACATGGATTTACACCAGCTGGTGCTCCAGATGAACAATAGCCATCACCAGGTTTCTCAGTAAGGTGAGCAGGTATCCACGGATTATCCTGACCACAAGGGTTACATGCTTCTTCAACTGTAAATCTATCGTTGGTATCAGAAACAGAAGACTTTACGCCCATACCTTTGGGACAGTAAACACACTGGCCAGATTCATTCCGATATTGACGATGTGGACAAGCTCCAGACGTTTCTGGCACACATTTCAGAGTGATATTGGCTTGTGTACTGCCACTATTGCCTAGTACTTCAACTGTATAACCGGGTGCAGGCTGACCATTTTTAGTACATACAAAATAGTCTTTAACCTGGGCAGTTGTTCCAATACAGTTAGGTAAGCCTTCGGCAGCAGGTGCTTGACCAATTGTAGCTCCAAATCCGGAGGCACTCTGTGGATGTTCAGGTGCCGGTGTAACGGAAGTTTGTGGAGAAGCTCCTTGAGGCATCTGGCTCTTGTAATACGGAATGACAGGAGTTCCACCATCCATAGTACTTTCATAGGTAACAGTACAGCAAGTACTAGTATCACCCTGTTCATAAAGATTGTAAGGACATGTAACTGGTGCTGGCGCAGCAGAGCCACAGGAACCACTGGTGGTTGAACCACTGGAATATTTCCAGATTGAATCACCGGAACACGGTGTGCATGTTGTGTATGGGTGAGAGGTGCTAGCATCAGCTATGTTTTGAGAAGGCCCAATAGAGCCATCATTGCCAAGCAGCGAGGTGGACTTAGCAGCAGCTTGATACGCAGAAGCCTGAGATAGCTGTCCGGCCACAGCAGGATTTACTTCCAGTTTACCATCAGATAATTGCCATAAAGCACTAGTCTGTCCATTAGTTTCGATAGCTCTGGGACATCCAGCTGGCGTGCTTCCTGCAACCCCCTGTTCATTTACTGTATTGTTGTAAGGTAGTGGTAAACAGTAACCGTACTTGTTACTTGAACCTTGTCCTTCCGGAGTCATAATATAAGCTTGTCTAGCATGACCGATAGATGGCCCAAAATCCACTTGGTCACTAGCTCCACACGGCTGGCATGAACCATCCGGCATTATGGCATTTCCTTCAGATATTAAACATGGTTCACATTCACCAACACCATATTGCGGGCAATCGCTAGAAGACTTCCTAGCTGTGCCAGCAGGACAAGCTGATGTAGGACACTGTTGGCATGAAGTAGAACCAGGTTCCATGAAGTATCCAGGTGCACAAGATGAACTACCTTTACATTCGATTGAATATTGACTGCCCCATCCCTGACTCATAGCAGAGCCACAGACTGGACCCATGGAAATATCGGAATAGCCAGCAGCTACCTGTTTTTGTACAGAGTTATAAAACTTCACTGCATTAGAGCTGCCTGTACCAGCTGGTATCAAAGAACCACCACATGTTGGGAAGTCCATACTGGGTCTAGATTCACCAGCCGAGGCACCAGATGGCATAGGGCACACAAATGGTACGCCGGGTATTTGAGGAGTTGAACCGCTGCTGGCAGTAGATTCAAGTGGAAAACATACACTGTTGTAGCCATAATCATCAGGTGTGACAGCTGTAGACAGATTTTTAGAACTAAAGTAAGTTAATTTACCATTTTGGGGACTAGCTCCACATGCCACACACATAGGGGGTGAATCAGCTGTTCCTTCAATAAATGCACCTTTATTAGAAGAACACTGTTGGCAAGTTATTGCATTAGTAATGGCCACACATTTCTTAGTACTAGGGTCATAATATTTGTCTTGTCCATCACAACCTCCCATAGTGGTGCTACCACATTTGCTGCAAGTTCCTGTCTTACTGGAGGAGGCGCCAGGTGTAAAAACACCAGCTGGACTTTTTCCTCCCGGTGTATAACCATACTCAGTAAGACAATCGGTTGACGGCTTACAAGCGCCAGCAGCATTTTGATAGTGGTCAGAGGGACATTTAGTCTCAGAAGGAGTGGGGGCAGGAGCAGGTGGGGCAGCTTCATTCCACATACACGAAGATGGGAGAGTTGGATTGTTAGCTTGTAATACGTCATTCGTCCAACGATATGAGCCGGGTGGTAAAGCAGCGCCTTCACTTGTACATTTTTCCAAAGTCTTATTCATACTTCCACTTTTTACCTGAGTCCATTGGATTAATGAACCAGATTTGCCAGATTCTTGAGAAGGGCATCCCAATGTATTACTAGATGGATAATGGCACAAAAAGTTTTTTAATAGTGTACCCGGTTCTTGAACCCCAGTTTCGGCGCCGGCACATTTAAGGGTTTGAGGTTTCCAATCCGATGCTGGAGCTTTGTCATAGGAAGCATACATCAAATCACAGCTAGATTTTCCAATACAACTTGTAGGTACACCACCTAGGTCGTTGCCAGCCAAATCAGAGCAAGTATTAGGAGACATTTCCCATGCTTTTTTAAATACAACAGGCATAGCAGGACTTGGAGTAGGTGCAGCAGGGCCCGGTGTAGGTTTGACACCACTTGGGTCGACTACTCCAGAAGCATCAGGAAAATAATTATTTATAACATTTCCATAACTACCTGGGTCTGCTGTTTCGGGTTTAACAGTAAAACATAAGTTGACAGCCTTATCTCCGCTAAATGCATCCCAACCACTTGCAATATCCCCTTTTGGTACATTAGTTAAACTATGTCCACCAGTTTTTGTTGATACACCGGGAGTATCACTCAATAACCCTCCGGGAACAATAGATGGAGTAGATATGGGACAAGTAGTATTGTTAAATAAAGACGTCATTATAGTATATTGACATTTAAAAAGGAAAGTTTTCAATAACTGTTTAAAATTATTGAAAACAATTTAAGTTCACCAGTTAGAGATTATGCACCCGGGATAAGGAAAGCCGATTCCAAACTCCTGTCAAATATTTCATATAGAATGTTCAATCCATCTTGAGTACCGCTCTCAACATAGCTACTTTGTGGAAAAGAAGATGGCTTGCATTGGTCAGAAGAACATGGAAATGTATAAGGATATCTAAGACCATAATGTGTATTGGTAGGGTCAATATCATGGGGCGCTATAAGTTTCTGCTGAAAATGTTTGGATTGTGGATAACCGAAACTTGTCATAACTGCGAACTTACTCAAAGCAACTCTTTGGTCATAAGTGGGTTTTTTCCCTCTACAAGCGTTCATAATACCAATTATGTAGTTGGAGTATTCTAATCCATTTACGCCCTCGACCTCTATGTTTGCCGCAATTCCCTGAAAGTTTTTCAGTTGTGCATCACTCCATGAAGGACATACATAGCTATCGTCACCGGTTGTAGCAAACGTATTGCAAAATACATTTTGAGATGCGGCACCTGAAAAATTAACCGCATATCCACACAACGTGTTTGTACATGGATAGTCATTAGCTTGATTACAACATGCCCATGGAGTCTTAGTATAAAACAACCAATTTTCGTGTGTTGGACATTGTTGATTTTGTTCCGTTGACATGGGGTCATCTAAATGTAAAGGAGGCATACAATATCCTCCATTACGGTCACTACCATTATACCAGGAACACATCTGAGTTCCATATCCGCCATATTTAATTTTCTCACCGTAGGTTGCATTTGAATCATTGACGCATCTATCTCTATTCATGTTTGAGAAACTACCTGATGGACATGTTTTTAATTCACAAGATTCATTTAAGAAACAGCCATTTGGAGCTACGGCAGTTTTTGGAAAAGAAACGCACGAAATATCATTTCCTGGACTACTGTGTAAACCGGGAAGGCATTGAGCTTTACCATTGTGACAATACCATCCAGAGGCTGCATCAACAATACCAGTTGTTCCATCTTTACAGGTTTGTCCCTGACCATATTTATATTGATTCCAGCAAAGAGGTCCAGCTTCAACTCTTCCTAACTCAGAGTCTACAACAGCATAAGGTCCTAAATCCTCTCCAGCTGCATCATCAACACACTTCCCTTTCGATACTGTACAAATATGATTACCAGAACATTCTTTATAAGTCAAGGTTCCAGAAGGTATAGAAAATGCCATTTTAGGTCGTTCACATCCAGCTGGACAAGGAGCATTTTTAACACATCTACCTTCAACCCAATCACACATTGCAGACTTTTTACAGTCAGCCTCTCCGGGTCTTAATGAACATGGGTCACAATCAGAGGGTGGAAAAAAGTATTTATGAACAGCCTTAGCTAATAAACTCTCTCCGGGTGTAACAGATACAGAAGATGTAGAATCACTAGGCTCACCACTATTTTTCATATTGATGCCTCCTGTAGGATATAGGCAACATCCTCCATTCATTAGATTATTACAATCTTTGGAGGCCTCAACACCATACTTGAGTAAAACAGGTTTCGTATTATTAAAAACATAAGTACCACGTCCAGCTGTATTCGGTGAAGTAGCCTTCCTTCCATAAAAGTATACGCCATCATTTTCATATTTTACATTATTACTAATATCAGCAAGCATGTCGCCATTGAGCCAACATGTATATTCTTTGCCTGCTTTTTCTTCAGTGAGCTTCTCTAAACACCCTCCACCTCCAGAGGTAGCCAAATAGCTACAAGTAGAATCAGGAGAAGTTGAAACACAAGTTGGCCATTTGTTGGGTATAATTGGTCCAAACTTACAAGGATTAGCATCCCAATTAGGTCTAATAAAGTTTTTTGGTGGGTTACACTTATAGTAATCCTTTGTAGAAGTACCAATTGTAACTCGTGCTGCTGGGAATCTATGTCCACTATTGTATTCAGCAGTAGACACCGCGGTAGTAGGAGTAGAATTAGGCGGAGGTCTTCCAGTAGCCTTGAGAACAGCTGCTTCATATTCGGCTTTACCAAAGTCAAGCGGATTTTTTGGCGGAGAAAAAGATTCTATTACTTTATTTTGCTTCTTAGAAATAACAAATGACATTGCTATGACAATTATTAACAATGTTAAACCAAATGCAGGTACCAAATATTTATTTATTGGAAAACCTGATTTCATCGAAGTTATATATTTAAAAGATTTTAATTGCTTGTTTTCAATAGTGAAAAATAATTATTGAAAACACATCATTCTTTATTGACAGCTCTCATAGCCAGGATAAGTTTTAACATTTTGTCGCCAATTAGGCTCGAAAAATCCATTGATGCTCTGAGACTGAAAAGCATTTCCATTCTCTTGCCATATAAACTCGGCATTAACTGGAACATCTGCGTACGATTTGGGCAAATACCCTTCGGAGACAGACCCCTTAGTTGGCTTATATTTATCTAAGAAGCCAGTCATAAACTTCCAAGAATCAGTTAATGTTCCCGCACCTTTACCAGGCAATTGAATACCTCTAGTACCTAAAAAGCCTCCCAAAAGGAACCACCATTGCCATTCATTAATTAAAAGTTGTGGAGTCAGATTAGATTTGATATATGCAGTAGCACCTTTGGTGTCTGTAGTAGACACGTCTTTAATGAAGTTTCTAAGGACATTTCTATAGTTAAAAAAAGCTCTCAACTTAGCAGCTTCACAGGAGCCAGGTGGATATGCTCGATTGAATAAGGCTTCCATGTAAGTTTTACTCTGGGGATTGATGTTATCAGACCCAACCCAGCTTACAATTGCGGAATCGACGGCATCATTAGAAACACACCCTGATGCTGTGGCTGGCTTGCCGCAATAACACCTAGAAAGTCGCCAGTTTGGAATATCACTTTCAAAACCTTGACCCGGGGAACCTTGAACTCCATTCAACCAAGATGCAATAGCATTAGAAGTTTGCCAAGAGGTGTTACCCTCATAGAAGGAAAGAGCTCTATTTTGCCACACATCATTAGCATTTATAACCGAACCACAGAAAGGAACCTCGGTTGGGTCATCACATTTACAGTCACATCCTGAAAGATTCCACTTGTTCATTGCACCATCATAAGGTGAGTCTTGAACGCACATTTTTCCTCCATCCATATCTTTAGACCATGACCATTTACCTTCGTCACTTACAGTTAGGTCATTCTCGGTAACTAAACATGGTGTATTTTTATAGAGAGCGGTTTTTTGGTCCATTGTATCGGAAGCTAATCCAACTCCTAAGCAAGGTACATTTTCACGAACGGGGGCCGGGACTTCTTTGGCAACATTAGATTGCCAGTCAAATGCTTGTTTGGCAAAAGGAATTGTCTCAGACATCTTAGCACATTTTTCAGGCCAACCTGCATCATACCATGTTTTGTATTCATCTAGTGTAACATTATCTTTTGAATATTCATTTAATGGATACCAATACATAGGAGCAGCTGGAGATTCTGTAAATGAACCACACTGAGAAGTTGATGGGCAAAAGTGATTTGAATCATTTGCATATCTATAAACAGCTTGGGTAGCATTAACAAGAGCTTCACCCATAGGAACACAATTTTTCATATAGGGTTGAGCTTCATCTGATTGTTTAGAGGCGCCTCCCATGAGTCCATTGCAGTAATCTCTGTTACCAGATGTTTGAGGAATAGATAGATATACCGCACCAAATGGATTATTTCCTGAATCCCCCAACACACCAGCAATATGCACTGTGCTGAATCCTTTGCTTACACAGAATCCTGAACCGCCTCCATTAATTCTTACGTAGCTAGGAAAATCTGGGTCACCTTTTTGTGGCGGACCAACAACAACTGAAGCTCCAGAACCAGCAACTTGTTTGCCCTGTAAACGCATGCTTTCTGCCAAAGTTGGGTCAATAAATCCAACTGGCTGGGAAAGAGGTAAACCTCCCTCCTTAGTCCATAAAGGTACACCTGGTCCAATATCAGCGTATCTTGTAACAGCAGGGTCATTAGCAACGTTGTCTTTTGGTGTTTTTCCCATAAGACCAAACCACGTGGCTCCTGAACCCCAGTTGGCATGAGTAGATGGATTTTTAGTTGCAGGGTAAACCCAACATCCTGATAAAGCACCTGTTTTTGGATTAACAGCTACATTAGTTTTGGAAGGAACTTTACCGGCATCAATACACGGCTGCATAGCATCTCCTCCTGACTGAATCCAATTACCAGCTTGACCGGAAGTTCTCGCACCGGGCGTTGGTAACGGAAGCAATACATAATCGACACCTTCCACTGGCAATGGTGGAGCATTAGTAATTCCATTGCTTAGGCCTCCTACATAATAAGGGCCAAACATAGTATTCAACATTTGTGGTGCATTTTGAAGGGCAGGTTTCTTTTTAAGCAGTGCAACAAACAGACCATTTGGTACGTCTTTTGGATTATTAGGTACACTTACTTCGAGAGCATCAGTTCCTTTCGGATTGGTGCTTCGTGAAGGATACGAATTAATTGCGGGTAAAGTAGTGGTTTTGTTAACAGTTCCCATAGGCCACACCAAACCAGATGTTTTGATAGAAATATTAGAAACTTTTCCATTAGCCATATTGACATTAGCTACAGGAAGGACATCGTTTGGTTTACCAGTTCCTCCCATCCAACCGCGAGAATAACACTGAAAGTTGGGGGCATTAAACTCAGGAGGGAAATTGCCTCCCATACCAGTATTGGCCTGTCCCGGACAACCTTGAAAACCAGTATTTGATAAATTAATAGTATTAACTGCCCATCTAGCGAGATATAAATCATCACTACTGTCTACATTCTTCAAGAAGGTATCTAAATCTTTGACTGAGGCGAGGTCGCTTGCATCCCAACCACCTTTAACAGAGCCTGCAATACCTAAATCTAGTGGAACTCCATGGACTGTAACACTCTTCAAATTAATTACATTACTCCAATCTACACTCATAGAAACCTTAGGTGTTGGTCTAGGAGCAGGTTTTACGACTGGTGCAGGAGCAGGGGTTGGTACTGATTGCATTCTAACATAAGTCAGGTCTAGAATCATATTAGGAGGGCATCCCGCTACTGGTACAGAGCGAAACATTGAAGTTTTATTGGACATAAGAGAACCGTTTGACGCTGAATTAGAAACTAATGCCCAAATTGGAACTACATTATCAACACACACCATTACAGAAAAGCTTGCGTTATCAGTTATAGATTTGATTTCTAAAGAGTGAGCTCCTGCACCCCACCCAGTACCCCATGATTCTGTGGCGTGACTAGTTTTGTAGGAAGGCCATAAAGTTTTCAGTTTGGGAACCGAAGTCTGAAGTTCAGTAATCTGAGAGGATGTAGCCTTAGGATTAATCCATAATGACCCTACTTTCATATTTCCTTTAGAATCAACCTCGGGTGGGAAAACTACACTTAATAATGGTGGACAGGAAGCAGTTTTAGCTGCTACTTTGAGAGGACAGCTAACAGTAGTGGGGCTGCTTGATGATGGCACGCTACTCATAGGAGCCCTTACTGGCGCAGCCGCAGGCACAGGAGCAGCCGCAGGCACAGGAGCAGCCGCAGGCAAAGGAGCGGCCGCGGGGACAGGGGCCAGCTGG